>JAFDZJ010000416.1 GCA_018266965.1 Bacteroidota bacterium | reverse complement strand
TTTGTCAACAGATTTTGTCTGCGAATTATTGCAGTTTGTCAGCAGGAATGTAAGCAATAAAAATGTCAAAATATGTTTCATTGATGTCTGTTTATGTAGCGTCTGTTTGCCTGACAGCTAACGTTAGGGCTTGCCGAAGTGGTGGAATTCATTGCTCGTTCAGCCCGAACCGCTGCACAGTAAAGATAAAAAGCCGAAGCTAAAAACCAAAAGCCCAATAGATATTCATCTGCCCGAACCACAGCCCGATAACGAACTAAAAGCTGAGAAAATGCACTACTGCCACCATTTTGGCAAACCCCTTGTTGTAGGCAGTTAATAATTAGATATAAGCTTTATATGAATTCTAAGCCAATGGGTGCCTTTGCTGGCATCTCAATTCCATAACCTGATATATAAATAGTTTTTTTCTGTCCAACGCTACCTGTTAGCTCAAATACGTCGATTACACCATCGAAACCATCTTGCTCTATTCCAAATTTTCTTTCGTATTCAACAGGATTATTTTCGTATTGAAAAGACAAATGTTTCAAGTATTGATAAATTGTGAAAAGTCCATCTACCAAAATTGGGTTATTAGGAACAAGTCCCCAATTAGTTTCATTTTCATAATTCAAGTTTTTTTGTGTCGAACTTCTCAGTTCTTTTTCTGTATCTAAAAGCAAATCTACTAAATGATTATCTACTCTATTATTTTCATCTAAATTGCTTTTTAGCACTTTCTTTTTTATTGAAAAGAGAATTTTATCAGCATCATCAAAATCAACTTTATTGTCAGATTTTCGTATGATAGCGTCAATCATTCGTTCGTCACTTCTATCCTTGGTAATTACATATAAGCCGCAGCTATATTTATACAAGCCAATAAATTCTTCAAATAAAATGAGTTTGTATTTCAGACTATTGAAGAGTTCTAAGGCTTCAGCTTTAATCTGACTACTTCCATTTGGGAATAGCTCACTATTTATTTTCTGAAAGAGAATTTCTTTTTCGTTTTTTGGATTATTATTCCTAAACATATCAAAAAGACCCATATAAAATATTTATTTAACTAGCAAATTGGTTATATAAATTTCATCTTCATTTTATAGAATTGTCTACTAAAATCTTATTTAAATAAGTTTCATAATTATTTATCTCATCATATATAAAAAATATTTTTCTTTTGCATTAATAAGTAGCTCCGTATAACAATTATCAATTAGTTCTTGTTCTGGTGATAATTGGCTATACGGAACTTCGAAAGCTCTTGTCGCTGCATTCCTTATTTGGTCATAAATTTTGTTTATTACACTTTGAGGCACAAAATCTCCACCTTTTTGATATTCAAGAAACAAATCTAAGGTATGGAATATTATGAACTCCTTATACTCCTTTGGTGAAACAATTCTCTGTTTCTTAGAAAGCATTAACTGACACATCAAATATGCGTTGTATAAACTTTCTTCCATATCAGGAAGGGGTGAACTTGATGCAAGGTCATAATCTTCAAAAATATTTAATCCATTGTTATCTTCATTTACATCATCAAAAATTGAATTCAAATCCATCGAAAAATAATCAGATTTGGAAACTGTTGAGAAAACTTTGCTCATTACTCCTTTGGTCATGTCAAACATACAGTCTTGAAAAATTACATCTTCATCGGATGAATTAAATCCTTTATAGAAAAAATAGGCGCAATTTGTGAAGCAAAAGATTATTTCGGTTTTGAAGGTATTATCAATGGTTTTGAACTTAGAATAATATTCTATAGCTCCATTTATTACTTTTTTTAGAAATAATCTAATGTCTTCCCTGTTATTGCAATTGACACTTGAGAAAGGCTCTAATTTTGCTAGAATTACAGCTGCTCTTGTTCTTGAAAAATGTTGTAACATAAATATTTAAATTGAAAATTCTACTAATATTTCTGCCATTGGCAAACCAAAGGTTATTTTAGATGGAACGCCTTTTATAAAAAATAATGAACAAGTATTTGGCTCATATTTCGAAAATGTTTTTCTATTTCGGGTTCGAAAAGGGAAATTTCCTAAAAAGGCTTTGTAAGCTAAGTTAAATTCAACGTTGCTATTTAATGGCAGTACTGCCATTAAATACCTATCTGACGTCCTAATCGCCATATCAAACGAAGCAAAATTTGGCAACGTTAAACTTCGCAAGTCAGAACTTAATCGCACTTCAATGTTATCCATCTCTGGATTTTTTACTTTAACCTTTTTTACTCCAAATGACGAATTCGTTTTGCCCCTTTCTTGCATTTTGCCCCCGTTCCAAATCTCAAACGACTTGGGCATAATAAAGTATTCGTCAAAATCAATGTAGGAAACTTGGTCTGGAAAACGGTCAAACATAAAAATAATTTAAATTTTTTGCCTACTCTTTCAATATGCAGTTTTCGGCTTCTCTGGTCAGGCTTTTGGTTAGGTCAGTTAGTTTGGGTTTTGGGCTTACGAACTGAACGCTGTTTGCCAATTGCCTACAACGTTCGAGCATTGGCGCAGTGGGAGTGAGGCTTTGTACGTCTGCCCAGCTGCGGATGCCTTACGAAATTTGGAATTCGAATTTACCTGATTTTGCTCAAGGACCAGGTCAACCCCAGACTG
>JAFDZJ010000415.1 GCA_018266965.1 Bacteroidota bacterium | reverse complement strand
TTTAATTCTTTTACCGCAGCTTGGTCATGGTTGTTTTCCTCAATTACTTTTCTTGTTTTCTCAATTTCAAAAAGCAAGTTCTTTATCGTCTTTGAATTTTTGTAGAATCCAAAAATGATTGCTTCTTCTTCGGCTGCAGATTGTTTTTTGATTTCATTCAATGAAAGTTTTTCATTGAAGATTAAGTTTATGAATCCGTCAATTTCTTCTTGGGGAGCCTCGGAAATTGGGTGCTCCGAAATTTTGAACTCAAACATTCTTGGAGTTCCATTTAAGTAGGAATAAGATTTTGCCAAAACAGGCGGCAATTGATAGTAGCGGTTTAACAGGGTCGCTACATCACTAATTTCACTCACCCTATTTCCAGCCTCAATGAGAGCTGAAGAAATATCCAAGTCGGTTCCGGCAAACAAAACGAAACGCTTGTTATAGGTACGGTAAAGAATGACCTTGCGGTTTTCAAGAGTATCAATTAGTTTGGCGGGGTTCTTAATTCCTAAACATGTGGAAGAATAGTGAACTAAAAAATCTTTTCCTAAGTCAGAACCTGCGGCTGCAGTGATATTAAGTAGTCCAATGGTTTTTAAAATTTTTGCATAGTCGGTAAGGTTTTCATCAAACAGACGTTCAACTTCTTCCAATGAATTCTTTATTGCTGACCATGCTGCAAAGTCAGGATTATATCTTGAGTTGATGTAGGAGTAAAAATTGAAAGTAAGATAATCGTATACACATGAAGCATTGTAAAACGGATTATTTCTTTTGTCAAAACTATTTATGCCGGTGTGGTCAGTTGATTCAAGGAATGAAAACAATGACCTTTCATTCTGACCGTATTTCTGTAACGATAATGTGAGAATGTTTGCAGCAATCAAGTCAAGTGGGAAAAGTTTTGAAGAAATTTCATTTGCGTATTCAGCATTGATGTTGAAAGCTTTTGAATTTTTGGCTATGGTCAATGCAGATTTTATTTCTCCTGCGGTTGTTTTGTCGCTGCTGTTTTGCTGTAAGTGCTCGGCTGCAAGAAACAAAAGTTGCTCAACAGGTTCGTTGAAAGTAATTTCACGAAAACGACCTTTAACTTTTGTCCATTCTTGTTTTTGAGTGTTGGTTAATGCAAAAGCATACGCATCAAAATTCTGATGAACAGCTGTGAGCAAAATAATATTGTGGTCGGGATTATTTGCAAACTCTGATAGTTGCTGGATAAAATACAACTCCTTTTCAGGTGAATTCTGTGCAGCATACTCTAAAAATTTTCCAAATTCATCAATCACTAAAATCAACAAAGGGTTCTTTTTTCCTAATGAATGATAGCGATTGAATATTTCTGAAAGGATATTCTCTGTTTGGTGTTTTGTAGTAGTTACATCAAAGTGGTCTGCGAAAACATTTGTGATTGACTTAAACTCACCAATGAAATTGATAATTTCAAGTTTGGGGGCTTGTATCAAATTGATGTTGAAGAATCTTTTTCTGCCATTCAAACTCTGTTGCAAAGCCCAAAGGAATGAGGATTTGCCTGTTCCATAAGAACCAATAATGTTGAATGAACGAATTCCTTTCTTAAAATCATTGGCAATCTGATTCACAACTCGTTTTGCGTTTGGTGTCGGGAGATATTTAATTTCCCTTGCCGAGTCACGAATGATATTTGTTGATGTAGTGAATTTAGTTTGCATAGTATCGGTCTAAAATTGAATATGCTGTTGGTTTCTTTTTAAATTGAATTTCTTTGATGCCTGCATGGTCATTGAAAATAATGTTTGGAAATTTTTCTGACAAGTTTTCAATCTTTGATTGCAGTCCAGGCTTGTTAATGGCAAATACAGTTCCAACGCTGTTAGTGTCATGTTCAATAGTGTTCAGGTTTATTGATGATTCAAAAGTTTCATTGTCAAGTATTGCATATAGAATAATCTCTTCGGGAATTTCTGTCCTCTCAGAATTTTCAATAGAGAATATATCTATAACCTCTGTTTTTTTTACTGCATCTATTTTTTTTTGATAACATTTTAGTAGAGATAATTCAGTGAGTAAGCCTGAAAAACTATCTTCCTTGTCTTTTGACTGTGCATCAGAACGCATATACATTTTTGTCAGCACAGAAAAATCTTCATTCAAGGTTTTCGGATTAAACTGAATTGATTTCTCAGTTTCCGATTTGCGTTTGATGTAGGAAATAAAATTGTCCTTGGTAAATTCAATTTTCTCTTTCCGAAGTTCATTAAAGACAATGGAGTAAGTTGAGGCAAAACCATTTTTCACCAGCTGATAATGTAGCAGCCAAAGCGTACCTTCATCCTCTAAGTATGGGTCATAACCATCATCATCCAAAAGCTTGATTGCAAAATCGGTTAATTGGTCTGATGGTGTCAAAAGATTGAATGCTTTCATCCAAAATTTAATTGAACTAACCATGTTCTTACCAACACCTAACTCTACAACTGCATCCTCGTCATTGAAGGATTTCTTCTTTTTGACATAGTCATACCCTTTTTTAAGCCATAGGTGGCGGCATTGAAAAGATTCATGTCCCGAAAAAGTATATTTTTTTGTTTGCTTTGCTTCTTTTCCCATTTGTTGATTGTCAACTTGTTTTGTTGTAAAATAAACCAAAATTAGCGTCTGACCTGATAAAAATTGCTAACAGTTTTAGAACTGCTGGGGATAAGTCTATGTTGAGTTTTAGGTGTCAGACGAGCAATGTTACGTCAGCCGGTGTGGGTGGGCAGTGCGTTGGCATTTTTAGCTCTTGGCAAGGTTGGCTTTGTGTCTGGGTTTTGTGTGCCTTGCCATGTGCTAAAAATTGCGTTGGGCAGAATGGCAAAGTTTTAGGTCTTGTCAAACTGGAACGCTGCGTCCCAATAGGGTGACATACAACGGTTATATTTCCGAATATACGATTCTTTTGAAAGCTAATGAATAAATGAATTGCTACATTGAAAACCACGGATTAAGATGGATATTGGAGAAAAGGGAGGTGGTTGCTACAATACGATTT
>JAFDZJ010000414.1 GCA_018266965.1 Bacteroidota bacterium | reverse complement strand
TCAGGTTAGAGCCAATGTTGGAAGATTTTTCTCCCGTAGGGATATCCTGTGCAGCAGATTTTTTTTCGCACTGCTCAATATTATTTTGTGCATTACCATACACAAAAAAGTTTACGCCGGTTAAAAAAAACAGTGTAAAGCACATGATTAATGCGGCAATATATTTACCTAATGATGTTTGTAATGATATGGTGCCTGTTTTTTTCAAGTGTCGCAAAACTAACGTATTTTTTTTGTTGAAAGTATAAGCGGCATGTTTTATTTATATTAATATGCTTGTTATGGAATTTTTTTGACAAAAATTTTACTTTACCGAACAGGGCTTTATGTACGTTGGGAATTTTTATTCCCTCTGCCGGATCCGCTGCACGGATTTGAAATAGCTGATGTTACATAGTTAAGCTCCGCTTTTACAAATACTTTTTTTTGGCAAAGATTATTTTAGGTCTCGATTGAAATTATCCCGTCTCCCATCCCATATTGACAAAACGAAAATTGATCGTGGGGATATTTCATAGAAAATTAAATAATTACGGATTATTTTAACTCTTACATTTTCTATGTTAGTTTTTCGACCAATTTGAGGATTTTTGCTAATTTCTCGAAGAGCAGTAACGATTAGTTTATTTAGTTTTCGGCTGAAGAATTTAGACTTGTTTCTTTTAATCCAATACTTTAGAATTTCACGACGCTCACTTTGTGCAGAAACCGTCCAAATTATTTGCCGAGCCATTCGTTTATTTCTTTATTTGCAGCTAACCCGGTTATATATTTCTTTTGTTTGACCTCTTGCTTTGCTTCCGAAACTCTCTTTTTTTGAGCATTACTGAGTTGAAAAACGCCTTCATCTAATTCAAAATCAAGAACTCTTTTTATTTCTTTAATGATGTTTGTTTCTTTAATCTGAGTGATTTTGTTAATTACGTCTATCTTTAAATTGGCTGAAGACATGATCTGAAATTTATGTGTAAGATACAGAATTTTCAACCGATTTAGCCCTTCGATTAGCTTTGCCTTTTTATTAGCAGCCCTTATGTTTATTAGCGATGTTGGTCAATTAAAATATTATTTCCGTCTGGGTCAGTCAAAGTTATGTAAGCAGGCCCTTCAGTTTTTGTGTCAGCTTCGGCAGTTAATTCTATTCCCGCATTTTTCAAGTGTTCTTGAATAACTCTTACGTCATCAAATTCTTCTAAATTCTTTGCGTTGCCGTCCCAGCCTGGATTGAAAGTGATAATATTGTCCTCAAACATTCCTTGAAAAAGTCCAATTACAGCGTTTTCGTTTTTTAATACAATCCAGTTTTGGTCAATATTTCCACCTTTGTAACTGAAACCCAATTTTTCATAAAACTCTTTTGATTTAAGAATGTCTTTTACATTAAGACTTATAGAAAATGCTCCTAATTTCATATTGTATTATTTTTTGTTTTTCGTTTTAATATTAAAGAACTGATAAGTGATACAATTAATCCAACAGGTAAAATTTCTGCATAAGTCATCAGAGCATTGAAGAACGGATTTTTGTACATTTTGCCAAACTCCTTCATTTCTTTTGTCTTACTCTCAATTTCTGATACAGTTGCTCCATCTGCTTTCATATTTTCAATTTCGTGAATGCTGTAATTTTCCAAAAAGTTTGGGTTGAAGAAAAAAAAGTAAATCAACCACGAAACAACATACATTGTAGAAGCAATCAGTACAATTAAAATCCCAATTTTAAAGGCTTTCCCGAAACTAATAACACCATTGTTGTATTTGTCACGGTAGTTACGAATACCTACAAAAACCATCGAAAACGCAATCAGCATAGAAGCGTAGCCAATGAGCATACTTGTATTCCAGTCCACTTTGCCTTCGCAATGGCTGTAATAATTTATTGAAAATAGCATTATTACCGAAACGATAATGCCCGAAATAAGCCCGTAGATGAGAATGTTTTTTCGCATTTTTTGAAAGATTTATTGATACAAATTTGAGAAAAGCAACGCTTTCTTCGGTTATACTTTTGGCTATTTTTTAAAGTTCGTGTTTACTTTCATACCAAAGTATAAGTGTTTAAGCGATAAGATTCAGTCTTTTGGCTTTTTCAATTGCTTGTGTTCTTCTTTTTACGTCCAATTTTTCAAAAAGATTTTGATTGTGGGCTTTCACAGTACTTAACGAAACAAAAAGTCGAGAAGCGATTTCCTGATTTGTAAGCCCTTTTGCTAAAAGTTCTAAAACCTCCAATTCTCTTTTGCTCAATTCAAGTTTGGAAATTAGGGCAGTATTCTGAACAAAGTTTTCAGATTTTTCAATGTAAATTTCTTTTTCAATAACTACGGTTTCAATTTTCGGTTTGGAAAGTTTCAACGCAAGCCAAATCCCTAATGCAGTAAATAAAATAGCAATAAGCCCGATATAAATTTCGTACGAATGTTCAAAAATGATGAAACGTAGTTCTAGCCATTTCAGAAAAAACAACAGGAAAGCTAAGCTGATTCCATAAATGATGTTTGTCTTGTTTTTAGTT
>JAFDZJ010000413.1 GCA_018266965.1 Bacteroidota bacterium | reverse complement strand
CGTTGTACGTCACCCTAAACAGGCACTTCATTCAAATTCGGCAGACAAAAAACATGAATAAGCTTTTAGTTTCTATCTTTCTTTTGGTTGGACAAATCATATTTTATTCATGCCATCTTCCGCACGATAGAGAAATTATTTGTGAGACGAATTTTAAAAAAGCAAGAGACTTAGCTTATAAAAATCCTACTGACTCGTCAGCTTTAGACTCGGCATTAATTATAGTCAACAGAAGTATGCAATGTGACTCTATTAAACTTGCAGTGATTGACCTTAAAATTCGATTGTTACTTACATTAGGGAAATACAACGAAGGTTCAAAATTCATAGACTCGTTACAATCATCTGATTTTAATTATTCTTACAAAAAACCTTTAAACCATGACAATTTTGTCGCTTTAAGCTTTGCATCACAGGGCGACACAGTAAGTCGTGACAGGGTTTACAAGAAAATGGCTGCCGACATAGAAAGTTACATTACGGGAAACAATTTGAAATCAAAGGAGTTTCAAGAAGCATTTATTGACCTAAACATCTTACAAGAAAGATTTTTGGATTCGATAGCATTAAAAAAAGTTGTTGACTCTTTTAAAATTAAATACCCAGACGAAGAACGTTTTTTTGAGTTCTTTAAAAATTAGGAAAAAGGGCGAACGTACAACATTGGGTTTTATGCAAGTTGGGTTTGACCAGCAAATATCAGCCAATTGCAAATCCAAGCTGTGGTTCGGGCTGGACAAGCAACTTTCAACTTTAGTTCTTAAATTCAACTTTATATTTTCAATCAGCAGCGGTTGTGAGCAGACGGAATACTAATTCCCAACCTGCATAAAGCCCTGCTCGTTATGCGTCACCCTAAATGAGCTCCCCGTTTAATTGAGGCATAACATAAACTCCAAATGCACAAAACTCAATACTTATAAAAAGAGTTCTACTTAAACCAAAACAGATATTCAAAGGTAATTACTAATATATTTAGCAGAAAGAAAAATTAAATATTACATTTGCATAGTCTAAAATAAAAATTAGAAAAATGAGTCAAAAATTAAAAGTAAATAAACTGCTAGAGGCATTGAATGAAGGTGTTTTTGAAAAGGAAGTTGCAATAAGACTTTCACTCCTCACTTCCATTGCAGGAGAAAGTATATTCTTTTTGGGATTGCCAGGGGTTGCAAAAAGTTTAATCGCAAGGCGACTAAAATTTGCGTTTAAAGATGCTAAGTCTTTCGAATACCTGATGAATCGGTTCAGTACACCAGATGAAGTTTTTGGGCCGATTTCAGTTACTGAATTACAGCAAGACAACTATAAAAGAATTGTTGAAAATTATTTACCTGATGCAGAAATTGTGTTTCTTGATGAAATTTGGAAAGCTGGGCCTGCAATTCAAAATACTTTGTTGACAGTATTAAATGAAAAAGTATTTCGTAATGGGAAAGAAGAAATCAAAGTAAAATTAAAAGGACTAATTTCTGCAAGTAATGAATTACCATCTGAAACTGATGGGCATGGTGATAGCGTTGATGCTCTATGGGATAGGTTTCTAATACGGTTAGTTATTTCAGGTGTGGAGGATGAAGGAAACTTCAATAGCATGATTAGTGATGATTTAAAGCCGACAGTTGATAATGTGAGTCCTGAATTGAAAATTACCGATGAGGAATATCAAAAGTGGAATACTGAAATAGATACAGTGAAAATTCCAAATGAAGTGTTTCAAGTAATTGGTGTAATACGAAAGAAAATTCAAGAAGTAAACAACGGGTTAGCGGATGGCAAAAAAGAGGTTTATGTGTCTGATAGAAGATGGAGAAAAATTATAAGGATACTCCGAACATCTGCATTCCTCAATGATAGAAAAGAGGTTGATTTAATGGATTGCTTCTTAATCAAAGACTGTATTTGGACTGACGAAACCGAAATTCAAAAAGTTGAAGACATTGTTGCTGATTCAATTCGTAGTTATGGGTATAGTTTAACAATTGATATCCAAGGAACAAAAGATGAAATAATAAAGCTAAAAGCTGACGTAAAGAAAGAGACTGAGTACCAAAGCCCATACGAAACTGTGGTTAACAAAGTTTATAATAAAGATTTTTATAAACTTATTGGTTTTGCAACTTACCCACAATATAGCTGGATAAAAATCAGTGACTTCAAGAAAATTACTACTGATAAACAAACACTACCTTATCATGATGTCAAAGGCACACATCATACAAACTATTCTACCTATAAAGTTGGAACGGATATACTAGTCGCAGACAGTGGTTGGTCAACTTGTTCAGTGGAGACTGAAAAAGTAATAAAAAAAGAAACAAAAACGAAAAAACCTGACATTCGTTTAATAAAGGCATTTGACGCTGAAGTTGAACAAATAATCAATGAACTCGAGAAGCAGATTTCAATTATTGACAAGCATAAAAATGAAAAATTAAATCATCTAAAAACAAACCTTTTTGTTTCCAAAAAATTATCTGAAATAGTAGAAGAAAACCTTAATAATGCTATTTCAGAATTGCAGGACTTGAAATTAGACGTTGAAAAAATTAAGTTTTACTACGATGGCTTGGAGTGATAAAATAAGAAGGGCATTCAATGTTATCCTTGATGCATCTTTTGAGCTAAGACAAATCTTAGCGGAGAAAGATAAAATTAAGGATGATAAAGGTATGCGTAGTAGATTTGAAAGAGAAATAGAAAAAATAGGTGAAAATATCGCAAGGACGAATATTAGGCATCCGCTTCTTAAGATTTTCAAAGACCTTAGAAACGATATTTCACATAAAGATACTGTTAACCACGATTTAATAATAAATACAGTAGACAAAAGCCTCGATGAGCTAAAGGCCTTTTCAGAAGAATATATAAGCACACACTTCTCATCAAACGAAGCATTAAAGTCATTTGAAAAATTTGGGAACTTTGGGAGTGCAACAGAAAGGGTAAAATTGATAGATGCTTTATTTTCTAAACTTACAGAAAGTGATAAGGAGAACTGGACAAAATTTCCTTCCAATTCTTCTTTAGAAATATTAACCACACCAATCGAAAAGATTATTAGTCATAGTGAGCTACTAAAACTAACCAATGCAAATCATACAATAGCTACTCAAATTACCGAGGATATAGCAAATTGGGCAAGGGAGACTCACAAATTGCTTCAAGTTCAGAATCCATTTGGCGAAGAAGAAAAAGTTTTAAATCAAACAAAAGAGTTTTCATCAAAAGAATTTTTCGGAAAGTATGAAAATATCGTAGAATATTTAAAACCTATTTATACGAACGGAGAAATAGATTTCAATTTTTTTGATAAAAAGTTGAAAAAATTAGATAAGCGTCTAGATTTAGACAGAATAATAAAAGGTGAACTTAAAGAAGTTTCAAGAGGCAAAATTGATTTAAAAGATGGGCTAGACAAATTTATAGAAAGCAAAGAGTTTTATGAATTCGAAAAGCATCTCCCTTTTAATAAAACAAATTATAAGCAATTTGCGGAGACCAAAGCAAAAGAAATCCTGTTTGACGCACAATTCCTTCATAAAAACTTTCTTAAAGATTGGGAAACTAAGCTTTTTGACAAAAAACACAAGTATGAATTAGAGGTTATTGATAAAGCCAGACAATTATTTATGGATAATCTTTATCAAAAGGTATCTGAGTTTAATAAACTAAAAGAACTTTTAGAGCCATTTACAAAGGATTTAGGCAGATTATGGGATTTGTCTGGAGGCACCTGGAAAAATTCAGGTTTTGAATTGTTAAAAAAATATGCTGACGTTTTAGAAAATGACAAAGCCATCAAAGAACTTGCAGTAATGCTCGGCAGATACAGAAAGTCAGAAAAAGAATTTGAAGAGGTAGAAATTGAGAAGGTTATGGTAAAACCCGAGTTTAAACCTCGGCATGCAAGTAAAGGTGAAGTAATAGGTATAAGAGAAAGCGATGATATTAGCAGCATGCTACCAATTGAAGCAGCCACACTCCTAAATCCTTTAACAAAACCTATTTTTCTAAAGAAATATGCTGAAAAGAAATTAACAACCTATGATTTTAAGAATCAATTTGCAGCTACTGAAAAAAGAGTTGTAAAGCAAAAAGAACTACAAGAAAAGGAAGATGGTAAAGGGCCAATTATTATTTGTGTTGACACCAGTGGTTCAATGAAAGGCGTTCCTGAACAAGTTGCAAAGACAATTTGTTTTGCTTTAACAAAAATCGCTTTAAGCGAAAACCGTAAGTGTTTTCTTATTTCTTTCTCTACAAAAATCCAGACTATAGAACTTACTGACCTTCAAAACTCATTAGATAAGCTGATTGCATTCCTTGAGATGTCTTTTAATGGTGGGACGGATGCAAATCCTGCGTTGCAGAAATCTTTAGAAATGCTTGATACTAATGATTATAACAAAGCGGATGTCCTCATGGTTTCTGATTTTGTAATGGATGCATTGACAAACGAGATTGTTGAGCAGATTGACAAAGCGAAGGTGAAAAAGACAAAGTTTCATAGTTTGACAATTTCAAGCGCAGCCAATGTACAGGCTATAAAACAGTTTAACCACAATTGGAACTATAATACCAAAGGAGACAATCAGAACGAAGTTTTGATTCGCCAACTTAATGAACTCAAATAGTCAAGGATTTGTTTGCGGTACACTTAATAATAGGACAAAGTAAGTTAATTAACACACCTTGATGAAGGGCGAACGCATAACAGGGAGTTTGCTGCTATGCTGGCTGACGAATATATCCTCAGCTTCATATCGCTATCAGCCCATATCCAGCCGACGGAATTCTATCAGCTTTTGTTGTTATCTTCATCATCAGTTTTTCAATCAGCAGCGG
>JAFDZJ010000412.1 GCA_018266965.1 Bacteroidota bacterium | reverse complement strand
TATTTTTTATAATTCCCGGCTCTTTTATACCATCAATTTTTTTAATAATTTCTAAAACTTGTTTGGAATATTTGTCCAAAGTCTCCAGATTATCACCATAAATTTTTATTCCATTTTCCGCTTTGAAACCTGCCACAGCTTCTGCAACATTATCAGAAATAGGTTGAGAATAATTATAGGTTATCCCTTGGTACTCTTTGAGTTTCTTGTCCATTTGGTCAATAAGTTCGTCCATGGTAATTTTTCGTTTCCATTCCTCTTTGGGTTTGAGATTAACAGAAAGCTGAACAAAACCAAACCCATTGGGGTCGGTACCATCATTACTCCTTCCCGTTTGTGAAAGCACTCCGGTAACTTCCGGAAATGACATTATTACTTTTTTAAGTTTATCGGTAGTTTTCAAGCTTTCTTTTAAGCTTGTACTCATAGGCATTTCCGCAGTTATCCACAATGCTCCCTCGTTGAGTTTTGGCAGGAATTCTGTTCCCAAAAATTTAGCCGAAAAAAGTGTTGCTACCAATAATCCGATTGCTACTATAAGACTCATTTTTTTGTGTCTGAAAGTAAAGTTAAACCCTTTGAGTACGATACGATCCCAAAAATTAACAAAAGGATTGTGTTTTTCTTTTACATTTTTGTTGAGCAACAAGTGAGATAATACAGGTACAAGTGTCAAGGTAAAAATAAGAGCACCCAAAAGTGCAAACCCCAAGGTATAAGCCAAAGGAGAAAACATTTTTCCTTCAACTTTTTGAAATGAAAATATAGGCAACAATGATGTAATAATTATTACTTTGGAAAAGAAAATAGCCTTTCCTAGTCCAATACCTGTATTTTTAATCCAACCGGCTTTTGCTAATTTGTTAAACCTTTCCATTCCGTATTTGTGAGCCTTGTGATCCAACATCACAAACACTCCTTCCACCATGACGACGGCTCCATCGATAATTATCCCAAAATCTACCGCACCTAACGACAAGAGATTAGCACTCATCCCTGCCATATTGAGACAGAAAAAAGCAAACAATAAACTAAGTGGAATTATGATTGAAACTATAAAAGTGGTTCGCCAATCTGCCATAAAAAGAAATACAATAACGGTAACCAGTACTATTCCTTCTATCAAATTGTGCATTACGGTATGGGTAGTGAAATCCATAAGCGTCTCCCTGTTGTAATAGGTTTCTATCTGTACATCTTTAGGAAGAATTTTGGTATTAAGTTCTTGTACTTTTGCTTTTACCAATTCCAATACCTGCACAGGGTTTTCTCCTTTTCTCATAACCACTGTTCCACAGACAACATCATCTTGATTGTTCAATCCTGCTTGTCCCACTCTTGGCAATGAACTTTCCACAACATTTGCAACATTTTTTACCAAGATTGGATTTCCTTGATCGTTTCTTACAATAACATTTTCTATATCTTCTATAGATTTCAAAAGTCCAATTCCTCTAACCACATAGCTTTGTCCATTTTTCTCGATTACATCTCCACCTACATTCAGGTTGCTTTTGGCAACTGCATCATAGACTGCGGAAGTTGTAAGATTGTAGGTTTCTAATTTTCTAGGATCTATATTGAGTTGATAAATCTTTTGTTGCCCACCAAACACATTAATATCTGCCACACCAGGAATACCTCTTAACGCACGATCAACAACCCAGTTTTGAATGGT
Source organism: Bacteroidota bacterium (assembly GCA_018266965.1). Lineage (GTDB taxonomy): Bacteria > Bacteroidota > Bacteroidia > Flavobacteriales > Weeksellaceae > Amniculibacterium. Next base: position 949 of record JAFDZJ010000412.1, on the reverse strand, counting down.
TAATAAATCCCTTGAATTTCTATCTTTACTTTGTAGGGTGTATCGGAAAACTTCTCCTGTTGGTCCATAAGGAGGTTGTACATCTGGTTCTGCTCCATCTGGCAAGGTTACGGTTCTTAATTGATTATTGACTTGGTTTCTTGCGAATGTATCTTCGACCTTGTCCTCGAATATAATTTTTATGATGGACAATCCAAACATAGTTGTACTTCGGACACTGGTTTTCTTTTGGACCGGAGACATTGCCAACTCTATCGGGGTAGTTACAAATCTTTCGACTTCCTCGGCACTTCTACCATTCCATTGTGTGATGATGGTAATCTGTGTATTGGTAACATCTGGGAAAGCATCAATAGGCATATTCTTGAAGCTAATGAAACCTAAAACCGCTAAAATACCTACCCAAATAAAAGTAAAACTCTTATTTTTCAAGGAAAAGGCAATTATATTTTTTATAAACTTATTCACTTTAAAATTTTTATAAATTTAGAATGCAATTATTGACAAAGCTATTTATTGGTTCAAAGCTCTATACATCAGTAACTGGTTGGTGGTTACTATCTTATCCCCTTCCGAGATACCATCAGAAATATACGCAACATCATCAGTTTGGCTACTTACTCTCACTTCATGCACTTTTACATTATTTTGGGATTTAAAAACAACTACAAAATATCTATTGTTATCAAAAATTAATGCTTTTGCAGGTATTGCTAATGCTGTTTTGTCATCTGTATTAAAAACTTTTATTGTCGCTTTACTTTCCGGTATAAGTTGTCCGTTTGCGTTGTCCAAGACTACTCTTGCTTGCATAGAGTTGGTAGCAGGATCAATAACTTTTACTATTTTGTCAATAGTTCCTGAAAATTTTTCACCGGGATTAACAATTGTCGAAACTTGTGCTTTCATACCAACAGATATTTTGGAAATATCTCCCTCATTCACATTT
>JAFDZJ010000411.1 GCA_018266965.1 Bacteroidota bacterium | reverse complement strand
TGTAGCTTTTAAAATTTCAATTTGTGATTTGTAGCTCTCCAGTTTTTTCTCAAAACCGTGTTCTATTTGTTTTTTGTAGTTATCTGCTAAAGTATTCGATGCTAGTTTTACAAAAAACCAAACGACAGCACCTGATACTGAAATTGAGCCAATAATGCTGAAAGCAATTTTGAATATTGTATATAAGTCCATTTTTACAATTTATATTCTTTTAGTTCATTATCATAACCCCAAACTTGTCCGTGTTTGGGATTGCCATTTTTTGAAAGTTTGTCAACGTAATACACTTGATTCTTATTTACTTTCAGACTGTCGAATGTTGTCCTTTTAAGTTCTTCATACTCTTTGTAAAGTCCTTTTGGATGGTCGCCCCACGCAATAATTACATTCTTATGCATTGAAGTCAATTCGATAATTGTCTGTTCGTTTTCTTTATCAATAATGTTAAGATTAGATGTTGCAAGAAGTTCGGCATAAGTCTGGTAATACGGAATTAAATTTAGGATTATTACATTACCAATGTTCTTGAATTGGGAATATTTATTCCTGTTATTGTGAACGTAACTCGTTACTGTATAAACCGTCTTGTCAGAAATATCTTTTGTCGCTCGACTTGGATTTTTTAAAATTACGACTAAACTGTCCTTTAAGTCACTGTCAATTTGTAAAGAAAGCCACAATCTTTTATTTTCCTTTTCTATTCGTTTGTCGTCTGTTTTAATTACGAAGTCAGGATGTTTGTAGACTGGTTTTTTCATTTTTGTCATTGTGTATTTCTTTGCGCTGTCGTCTTTTAGCATTGGCTATAACGTTCCCACGCTTGGCGTCAGTTGCGAATTTCGGAACTGATTATTTTCTGTTAAAGATAAAATTTCTTGCGAAACGTGAACGTGAATTTACTACAAAATTCGCAATTGCGCCAAACGTGTGTTGGCTGACGTTTTTATTCAAAGTATTTTATTTCTCTTTTCCAAACATATAATTTTTTTCCATTAATTGATTTTGTTTGTTCAATCCAATTTTTTTTGTCATCAAATACATATTCAAAATCAATAGCGTCCAAAACGATTTAATAAAGAAAGGAAGTTTTTAACTCAAAGATTATCTTTGAGGTTGACCAAAAAACCATCCTTTCTTATGACAAATGTAACATTGTTTTCTCAAATTATTAGTAAACTCGATCGTTCAAAATTTAACAAACTTGTAAAAGAAAAACAAACCGATAAGCATCAAAAGGGTTTTTCATCTTGGACGCATTTAGTTTCAATGCTATTTTGTCAATTTGCTAAGAGTCAATCTGTACGTGATATTAGTAACGGACTTCGTTCTGCTACTGGAAATTTAAATCATTTAGGAGTTGAGCGCGCTCCGTCAAAATCAACTATAAGTTATCAAAACAAGCATCGAGATTGGGAACTCTTTAAATCGTATTATTTTGAACTATTAAATTCTTTAGGACAGCAAGCCAAGTTCAAGCAAGTAAAATTTAAAATTAAGAGCAAAATATTTCTTTTAGATTCCACCACGATATCAATGTGTTTAAGTCTGTTTGATTGGGCAAAATACAAGACTGCAAAAGGCGCTGTAAAAATGCACACATTGCTTGATTATGATGGTAATCTGCCATCCTATATCAATATTACAGATGGCAAAACAGCCGACAATAAAGGAGCTTACGACGTGCCTTTAATCAAAGGCAGTGTTATTGTGGCCGACCGTTTTTATAATGATTTTTATCTGCTAAACCTTTGGGACAGCAAAAATGTTTTCTTTGTAATTAGACATAAAGAAAATCTTCAATATCTCACTATAAAAGAAAATGAATTGCCTGAAAAAACGCATCAACACATCCTAAAGGATGAAATAATTGAATTGAAAAATCAAACATCAAAAGATAAATATCCAAAGAAATTGAGACGCGTTGTGGTTTGGAATGAACAAAATCAGCAAACTATTGAACTCATCACAAACCAATTCATTTGGTCGCCAAATACCATAAGTGAACTGTATAAAAGCCGTTGGCAAGTAGAAATATTCTTTAGAGAAATAAAACAATTATTACATATAAAATCCTTTGTAGGAACAACACAAAATGCAGTAATGATACAAATATGGACAGCTTTAATAACAATACTTGTCCTTAAAGCATTAAAAGCAATGGCTCGGTATAATTGGCATTTATCAAATTTAGTGGCATTTATTAGACTCAATTTATTTGTGAAAATTGAACTCCAAAAATGGCTCGATAAACCATTTGAAGAACACTTTCAAAAGCAAGAAATTACTATACAAGGGGTTTTGTTCTGATTATTGAGTTTTTCGGTCAATAAACTCAATAGATTTAATAAATTTGTGAAACCTAAAATTTATTTAGGACAGTATTGATTTTATTTATATATTTGAAAAATATTTTTGATTATATCTTATTAAAACTAACATTAAAACAACTAAAAAATGAGAAAATTTATTTTATCCTTAGTATTTGCTTTAATTGCATTGCCATTATTTTCACAAACTGAAAAAGATGAAGTAGCTATCTTTCAAAACGCTTTTGGTATTGAAAAAAGAACGTTGATTGAAAATTATATGAAAGTTGACGAATCGAAAGCTGCTGAATTTTGGAAATTATACGAAACCTATGAAAACAGCAGAAGAGCCATTGGTTTAAAACGTATTCAAAACATTACAAAATACGCTGAAAATTACGAGAATTTTACACCAGAAAGCATCAATGCTATAATGAAAAATGCTCTTGATGTTCAAAAAGAAATGACATCTTTATGGGGTTCAACTTATAAAAAAATGTCAAAAGTTATTACACCTGTGGAAGCTGCTAAATTCATCCAAGCGGAAATGTATATTGAAAACACTATACGTCAAGCCTTATTAGAACAAGTGCCATTAATTGGAGAATTAAGATAATATTTTAAATTACACTTTATACAAATCGGAATAGCAATTAATGTTATTCCGATTTGTTTTTTTTTTATAAATTTGTAACGTTAATACTTTTTATCCGAATCAATATTTTTTGATAAAATCAAATTATTGTTTTTATCATAAAGATTAGTTGTATTTGAAAATTTATAAGAATTAAATTTTTGATTTACTAACTTACCCTCTTTATCATATTCGTTTTCACAAGAATTTAAAATCGTCTGGTCTTTATAATACCATATGACTTTTAATAGTTTATTGTTGATGTCAAATTCTTTATAGTAATTAATATAGTGAACCCAATAAGTTTGATACCACCAAATATTAAATCTTCTTTTTGTATATTCTTCGCTTAAAAAACCATTATGTCCGTAATCACCTTCGGTACTGAATAGTTTTCTATTTTGTCGATTTTCATCTAAAAATAGAAGTTGTTCTCTAATGGACTTTATTTTGCCGTAAATTGTGTCTTTTGGTTGTGAATATGAAATATTTTTTAGTAACGTCAAAAAGATTATTAACAACTTTAACTTCATAATTTATTATTTTAAGTGATTGTTGTTTGCAGCACGATTTTCCAAAATGTCTGCCAACGGAAAAGGGCTTGGCGAAGGCGGGGCTAAGAATGACAAAACTTCCAACTAAACCCGAACTTAGCAAAAACCATTTTCGTTTTTTCAAAATTACAAAAAATAAAAAAACGAAATGGTTTTTTGCGGCGAAAAGTGCTGAAATCTTCTAAATGATAACTCTCAGCCCCGCTTTTGCCAAACCCATGTTGGCAGAAGTTTTTTTATTTTTTTGATACCCTTTGTTGGTTGTATAATCTTAAAATTTGATAGAACTCTGCAATTTGGGTTTTATAAACTCTTTCAGTTACATATAATGAAATTTTTCGTGAAAAGTACATCATAGCAATCATCGGTATCATTCCGAAACTAACAAATTGTTCATTATCTGCTA
>JAFDZJ010000410.1 GCA_018266965.1 Bacteroidota bacterium | reverse complement strand
GGAAAAACTAGTGAAAAGAGGAATCACACAGAAATTTTTTCAAAACATCATGAAAATTATTTGTGTTGAAATCCCAAATTTAATTCTAGAAAACCTAAGCCCGGAAATCCTTCAAAACGAACGATTGATGAACAGACCGACCGCCTATTTCAACATTCATTTCCCTAATGACAAATCGTATCAGGAACAGGCAGAACGAAGAATAAAATTCGAGGAAGCATTCTTTTTTCAGTTAAGTTATGGTTTAAAAAAAAATAAAACACAAAAGCCAATCTATTGGAAATCCAATGCCAATAGTCGGAGATTATTTCAACAATTTTTATCATCAGCACTTACCATTTGAGCTTACCAATGCACAAAAAAAAGTGGTAAAGGAAATACGAAACGACCTGAAAAAGCCAATCCAAATGAACAGGTTACTACAAGGAGATGTAGGTTCGGGCAAAACGATGGTGGCTTTACTATCCATGCTGCTAGTTTTGGACAATGGTTTCCAAAGTTGTATGATGGCACCAACAGAAATTTTGGCTACACAACATTACAACGGTATTGTTGATTTGCTGAAAAATACAGGAATAAAAGTAGCACTACTTACAGGCTCTACCAAAAAAGCGGAAAGAAAAAAAATACATGAAGAATTATTGAATAAAGAATTATCTATACTAATAGGCACCCATGCTTTGTTGGAACCGATAGTACAATTCCAAAACCTAGGACTAGCAATTATTGACGAGCAACACAGATTTGGGGTAGAACAACGAGCAAAACTCTGGGCTAAAAATAAAATCCCTCCTCATATCTTGGTAATGACAGCGACACCGATACCTAGGACTTTGGCGATGAGCTTTTACAGTGACTTGGATATTTCCGTAATTGATGAAATGCCTGTGGGTAGAAAACCTATTATCACCGCTCATAGAAGGGAAAAAGACAAGGCAACAGTTTACCAATTCATACAAGAAGAAATAAAAAAAGGAAGACAAATATACTTTGTATATCCACTGATAGAAGAGTCCGAAACACTAGATTACAAAAATCTAATGGAAGGATTTGAGCAAATATCAAATGATTTTAAAAATTATAACATCACAATTTTACATGGGAAAATGAAACCAAGTGAAAAAGAAAATAATATGCAATACTTCGCAAGTGGTGATGCCCAAATTATGGTGGCAACTACGGTGATAGAAGTTGGGGTAAATGTACCCAACGCATCGGTTATGATAATAGAAAATGCTGAAAAATTTGGACTTTCGCAATTGCACCAATTACGAGGCAGAGTTGGCAGAGGTGCAGAACAAAGCTATTGTATATTGATGACTTCCGACAAAATGAGTAAAGATGCCAGAGTAAGGATTAATACGATGTGCCAAACCAACGATGGTTTCAAAATTTCCGAAGTAGATATGCAACTTCGTGGACCAGGTGATATACTCGGCACCCAACAAAGTGGTGTGATGGATTTCAAAAAATTGGATTTGGTAAATGATGGAAACATTATAAAAACTACAAAAGCAATTGTGGAAAACATTCTCTCTTTTGACCCTTTATTATCCTATCAGCAACATCAAATTATCAAAAAATATTATCTAGAACAATACAGACAAAAACACCAGTGGAGTAAGATTTCATAATTGTTTTTTCAAAAGTTTAAAATTTTGTAAATTTGCCAATCTTAATTATTATCATGTTAGAAAAGATTGATGCCTACCTACAAGAAGTTAACAACTTCCACACTACCAACAAAGACGAAATAGAACAATTCAGAATTCGTTTTTCAGGAAAAAAAGGAATCCTAAATGATTTTTTCGAGCAATTCAAAACGGTATCCGTAGAACAGAAAAAAGATTTTGGTCAGAAAATAAACACTCTGAAACAAGCTGTTGCGGCTAAACTAGACGAATTAAAAACCGCTACCACCACTTCAATCATTATAGAAAAAGAAGACCTTACAAAACCTGCTTTTCCACTAGAACTAGGCTCAAGACATCCGATAAATATTGTAAAAAATAAAATTATTGAAATTTTCAAATCCATAGGCTTCAGCGTTGCAGATGGACCAGAAATAGAAGATGATTGGCACAACTTTTCTGCCCTCAACATGCCAGATTATCACCCTGCAAGAGATATGCAGGACACTTTCTTTATAGAACAAAATCCGGATATCTTACTCCGTACACATACCTCATCTGTACAAATCCGACACATGAAAGAAAACAATCCTCCTATCCGTACTCTTTCTCCGGGGAGAGTATTCAGAAACGAGGCTGTTTCTTCTCGCTCACATTGTATTTTCCATCAGATAGAAGGATTGTATATCGACCAAAATGTAAGCTTTGCCGACCTAAAACAAACCATTCAGTTTTTTACTACCGAGCTTTTTGGAAAATCTAAAATCCGAATGAGACCCTCCTATTTTCCATTTACAGAGCCAAGTGCCGAAGTTGATGTCTATTGGGGATTGAACTCCGAAACCGATTACAGAATAACAAAAGGAACAGGTTGGCTGGAAATAATGGGTTGTGGAATGGTAGATCCAGCAGTTTTGAAAAATGTAGATATCGATGCCGACAAATATTCTGGCTATGCTTTCGGCATGGGAATAGAAAGAATTGTTATGCTACTCTACCAAATGAGCGACATCAGAATGTTTTTCGAAAACGATAAAAGAATGTTGCAACAATTTGGAGCGTTGTAGAGAAATGAAATAAAATTTACAGAAAATATCTGTTAATAAACTTTTAGATTTTCTATACAATACCATACTAGTGTGTTGGTAATTTCTAATATTTTTATTAAATTTCATTTTCTTTAAACAAAATTTTTGGGAAACGATTATATTAATAAATATTAACTTTGATGTATCTATCCAAATAATTCAATCGATTGCCATTGTCAAAATACTAACTTTGTTTCCTTGATATTTTAATATTTCCCATACAGCAGAAGCCATTGTGTTTCCCGTGGTCAGTACATCGTCTATCAACAACACATGTTGGTTTGTGATTTCTCTTGTTGTAGAAAAAATATCGTATAAATTTTCACGATGGTTTTTATCTTTTTTGGCTTGTGCTTGGTTATAAAAATTTCTTTTCAATAGGTTATTATCCAATGGAATATTAAAATGTTCCGAAATACTTTTTGCAAAAAGATGCAATTGATTGTATCCTCGTTTATTTTCCTTTTTAGGATGTAGCGGAATAGTTACCATCAAATCGGGTGGATTTTCAAAAGATAATTTTTCAATAGTCCACTCTGCAATATGATGGGCATAATATTCTTTTTCTGCATATTTTAGTTGATGTAAAATCTTTTGACTAAGACCATTCTGTTGAAAATTCATCAAAGCAAAAGCATTTTCCAATGGAAAAAGAGGGCTGCAACGATCAAAAAGCTCGTTATCTCTACCAAATTGTTGATGGGTAAAAGAAATTTGCAACATACAATCTTGACACAACAAATCCTTGCCACCTATGATAAGGTTACATTGTAAACATCTATTAGGCAAAATAAAATCCAAAATCATTGGTTAAATTTACATAAAATAATTCAGTCAAAACCCTATATTTGTAGTATGATAAGAATTACAAAAATATTTTCGTTTGAGACCGCTCATGTCTTATACAATTATGATGGAAAATGCAAAAATATGCACGGACATTCATACAAATTATTCGTAACGGTAAAAGGAAAACCTATTTCCGATATAGAAAATCCAAAAAATGGAATGGTTATGGATTTTGGCGAAATAAAAAAAATTGTGAATCAAGAAATTATAGACCTTTGGGATCACGCTGTATTATTGAATGCAGAAACCCCACATCAAGAATTGGGAAAAGACCTAGAAAACAAAGGACATAAAGTTATCTATTGCAACTATCAACCTACTTGTGAAAATATGCTCTATGATATTGCTGAAAAAATAAAAAAACAACTCCCTACCAATATCACACTCGCTTACCTCAAGATGCACGAAACCGAAAACTCTTATGGCGAATGGTTTGCTGAAGAAAACAATTAAAAAAAATCCTATATAAGGAAAAATGGACACTATAAAAATAAATTTAAAACCAGGAAAAAAAATATATTTCGCTTCCGACCAACACTTCGGTGCACCCAATCCTACGGCGTCCAAAACTAGAGAAGAAAAATTTATACGATGGCTGGACTCTATAAAAGACGATGCCCAAGTATTATTTCTAATGGGAGATTTGTTCGATTTTTGGCACGAATGGAAACATGTTGTACCCAAAGGTTTTATTAGAGTTTTAGGAAAAATTGCAACACTGAAAGATTCAGGAATTGAAATCTATTTTTTTGTAGGCAACCATGACCTTTGGATGAAAGATTATTTTGAAGATGAATTGGGAATACCCGTTTATTTTGATAAAAAGTTTTATGAAATCAACGGAAAACAATTTCTTCTTGCCCATGGAGACGGATTGGGTCCGGGAGACAAAGGATACAAAAGAATGAAAAAACTATTCACAAATCCTTTTGCACAGTGGCTTTTTCATTGGTTGCACCCGGATATTGCCATGAAACTTGCTCTGTATATGTCGCAAAAAAACAAACTCATCAGTGGCGAGGAGGACAAAGAGTTTTTGGGTGAAGACAAAGAGTTTCTTATCTTATATGCCAAAGAAAAACTGAATACCAGCAAGATAGATTATTTCATTTTTGGACATCGTCATTTGCCAATGATATTGGATATCCAAAACAAAACAAATGAAGCAAAATACATTAATCTAGGCGACTGGATTTCTTATTTCACTTACGGTGTGTATGATAGTGAAGATTTTTTAATAAAAACATTTGAAGACAAAAAATAGATAGAATTTAACAAAAAAAATGCAATCAATTTTCAATATTCAATCCCAGGAAGATTTCCGCCAACAGTGTATTGCAACATTTCATTACCAATACCAACATGTGGAAATCTATCAAAAGTTTGTAGATTATCTACAGATTGATCCGCTGTTTGTTTATCATTTAGAAGACATACCTTTTCTGCCGATAGAAATGTTCAAAAAACATAAAATTCTTTCTTCAGAAGTACAATCAGAAAACTATTTCCAAAGCTCCGGAACAACTGAAATCACCAACAAATCTCGACATTTCCTATCCGATTTCAATTTATATGAGGAAAGCATTTCGAAAAGTTTCACACAATTTATCGGTGACCCAAAAGAATTTATCTTTTTGGGTCTATTGCCCAACTATTCGGAAAATCCACATTCTTCATTAATTTATATGGTCGATTTTCTAATGAAAAAATCGAATAAAATAGAAAATGGTTATTTTCTTTATAATCATTCCGAATTATATAATTTGCTAAAAAGATTGAATATCGAAAATAAAAAAATAATACTATTCGGAGTTTCTTTTGCACTATTAGATTTTATAGACTTTTGTAAAGAAAATCAACTCTCCAGCCAATTTCCTAATCTTACTATTTTAGAAACCGGTGGTATGAAAGGTAGAAAAAAGGAAATGACCAAGGACGAACTTTTGAATATTTTGAAAAATGAATTTGGTACAGAAAAAATTTTCTCCGAATATTCTATGACCGAACTATTGTCCCAAGCCTATTCATTAGGAGAAAACCAATATCTTTGTCCCAACTGGATGCGGATATTAATCAGAAATTTGGACGACCCTTTTTCTTATGTTCAAAATGGGAAAAGTGGTGCTATTAATATTATAGATTTGGCAAACAGATTCTCTTGCTCATTTATTGCTACACAAGATTTAGGCAAAATAGAAAATGGAAAATTCCAAGTGTTGGGTAGAGTCGATTATTCCGACATACGAGGTTGTAGCTTATTGGTGTCATAAAAAAACTGCTCATTGCTGAACAGTTTTTTATTTTATTTTGTTATAAATTACCAATTACGCGTCGGTAAATTTGTTCTCGTTATCTGTGTTTTGTAAAAGTGTTTTGTAGATAAGTCCACCAACAATTGCTCCTGCAATTGGTGCTACCCAAAACATCCAAACCTGAGACATTGCATAACTACCTGCAAAAATAGCTTGTGAAAGACTTCTAGCAGGATTAACAGATGTATTGGTAATCGGAATACTTATTAAATGTATAAGTGTAAGACAAAGTCCGATAGCTATTCCTGCAAATTTTCCATTGGCAAATTTATCCGTTGTACCCATAATTACGAAAACGAAAAATAAAGTCAAAAGAAATTCCGCCAAAAATGCTTGTCCCAAACTATACGATTTTCCAAAATAAACCGCCGAGTCGTAGAAATTACTCGCAAAAGCACCAGGACTTCCATCTCCTGCACCACCATTAATAAATGAAAGTGCTGCAGCTGCCAAAATTGCTCCTATACATTGAGCAATAATATACGGCACCAATTCTTTAGCAGAAAATCTACCTCCAGCCATTAATCCAAAGGAAACGGCAGGATTAAAATGTCCACCTGAAATATGCCCAACAGCATAAGCCATTGTAAGCACTGTAAGTCCAAAAGCCAATGCAACCCCCAAAAGTAGGATACCTATTTGTCCGTTGCTAGCAGGTGCAATGTGCGAAGCAAAGATTGCAGAACCGCAACCTCCAAACACCAACCAAAATGTACCGAATAACTCGGCTAATAATTTCCTTGTCATAAAATTGTATTTTTAATAATTTGTAGAGCTAAATTAATATTTATTTTTAATAAAAAAAGAAAAAAATCATTTTTTTCAAAAAAAATAAAAAATCCAAATCTTATGACTTGGATTTTTGTTTTTCAAAATATTGTTTTTGAAATTGTTTTACTGTTTTTCCCTTCCCATCATGTCGCCAACCTGGAGAATTAAAAATATAATTAAACTTATCAAAAAGACTGATATTAGGCTGTTTTACATCTTTCCAAATTTTTCTCCACTCATAAAACAAAGTTGTAAGAGGCCCATCATCTGGCATTTTTGGATAAATTCCAAATTTTACCGGAACATTTGGATCTTCAGCTTGGAAAGTTCCAAAAATTTTGTCCCAAATAATGAATACCATCCCCATATTTCTATCCAAATACAAAATATTGCAACCATGATGCACCCTATGATGCGATGGAGTTACCATAAAATATTCCAAAAATCCCATTTTTTTCACTGTTTGGGTATGCACCAATGTACCATATACTTGTCCTACTGCATAACAAACCATAATACTCCAAGGATTGAAACCTAAGAATGCTAATGGTGAGAAAAATAAATAACGATACAAAGGTTGGAAAACGGGACTTCTGAAACCAGTAGTAAGATTAAAATGTTCGGAATTGTGATGGGTAATATGTACCGCCCAACAAATCCTAAGTCTATGGTCGGCAAGGTGATGAAAATAGTACGCCAAATCTGTCGCCAAGAAACAAATAACCCAATAATACCATGTTTCTAAATTGAAATCAATCAATCGGAATTCATAAAAAAAGAACATGACACCCATAGCAAAAGCCTTCATAACCAAATCCAAACTGAAATTGAGAATTGCTAAATAGATATTGGTTGCCAAATCCTTTTTGGTATAGAGTTTGGCTTGTCCGAAATGGCTATAAAGCATTTCAGCCAATATCACTATTACGAATAATGGCAATGTCCAAATATAGACACTTCCTATTGCGTCTGAAGCTAAAAAATCGTTCATTTCCTACTATTATTTTTTATTTTTATTATTACGGTAGAATTTCTACTGGATTAGTTTTGAAATGATTTTTAATATTATCTACCTTCACAAGAAGTTCTTGTAATATTTCTGGTTGAATAATTCCTAAGTGGCTATCAAAATTTTCAGCAAATTTGGGTAATGAGAATTGCTCGATGATATTTCCTCCATTGAAAGGAAATCTTTTTACTGCAACTTCCAACACACCTATCCCTCCTCTTGGACCTCCTGAAGTTGCCATTGCGAAAATATTTTTATTACCAAAAGCCTTTCTACCAGGCACTCTGGAAATCCAATCAAAAATATTTTTGAAAGCCACAGTATAAGTTCCGTTGTGTTCTGCAAAAGAAATAAGTAGTAAATCTGCCGCATCTATTTTTGATGCAAATTCTACTGCCAAACTAGGAACTCCGTTTTCTGCTTCTTTGTCCACACTATAAATTGGCATTTCGTAATGATTGAGGTCTAAAAATTCTATTTCAGCGTTTTCAAATTTAGTTGCAACAAATTTTACCAATTGTGCATTGATAGATTTCTTGGCATTAGTTGCCGCAAAAGCTAATATTTTCATATTATTAAAAGCATTAAAAATTATGTCTGCAAAAATAGTTAATTATATCGAGATGTTCATTTCTCTCTTTAAGAAAAACTTAAAAGGATTCCACAAAAAAAAGTGCAACCCAATAGAGTAATGCACTTTCCTAGTTTAAT
>JAFDZJ010000040.1 GCA_018266965.1 Bacteroidota bacterium | reverse complement strand
TAAATTTTCATAATGTGCAGAAGGATTGGTATTCCACCAATTTCAACCATAGGTTTTGGCCGGGTTCCGGTTTCTTCAGAAATACGGGTTCCAAGCCCTCCCGCAAAAATTACTACTTTCATTAACTACTTTAATTTTCAATTATATTTTCTATCCATTCTTACACATCATTAATGAATAAAATATTGATATAATTAATTATAAAATCTGTTTATTAATTTTTTTTATTAATCTATTAAAGATTGAAAATTGTTCCTTTTGAAAAATTGTTTTTGGAACCAAATAGACATATCCTTCATCTTCATAGGATTTAAAAATATTATGCGAAGTTTTAAAATATTTGAAAATGAAATCAATATTCCTGTTTTTGGGAGGAATAATTGAGGTTGGAATATTTCCATATTTAAAATCCCCCTGCTCATAAATTCTTAAATCATCAATAATAATCACATCACAATAGGAATCTATGCGTTTGGAAATTAATTCAATTTCTTTTTCTAAAGGAAGTCTAATATCTTCTTGTTGTTCCTCATTATAGTCAAGTATTCCTTCATCAGCTCCAGGATAGTGAGCATCAAGCCAAAAAATGCAATTACCATCAATTTCAGGCAATTTATTTTCTAAGGCTATTAAACTGTTCTGATTAATAATTTCGACAGAAGAAAAAGATTCAAACCTTTGAGCAGCCTTTTTTGCAAATTCAGGAACTATTTCAGAGGAAAATATTTTCTTAAAATGAAATTTAGCAGCATATGCAACTCCGTCACCTTTCCATGTTCCAGTCTCAAAAAAATATTCACAATTATACAAACGGCTAATCCTTTTAAGGTTAAACCTTTTTAAACTTCCCATTTTTTAATTTTTAAAACCATAATAACGTTATAATCTATTTCACAATTACTCTCAAATATTGTTGAATAATTTACATTCTCTATTTCGTTCAATTTAGAATACATAAATTTCAAACCCATATTGGGATGTACGTGATGTATATTCAATGGTTGTTTCGTTTCTTCACAATGTTTAGCATATTTAATTTGATCTGGAAACACAAGGATTAATATTCCATCATTTTTTAAAATTCTAATAAAATCCTTTAAAATTTTAATGGTATCTGGAAAATCTTCAATTAAATGGCTTGAATAAACATAATCATAAGTATTGTTATTTACTGGAATTCTCTCTTTAAATAAATCACATGCAATATCCACTTTATCAACACCTGTTTTAGTGTATGGTTTAGCATAATCAATACCATCACAATTAAGTTTCATAATCTTGTCTCCTCCAAATCCAATGTCGCAGCCATAACCCACACAATATTTTTGAACAAGGTGTCTAACTTTAGATGTTTCCGACTGAGTAATTTCCTTATAACCCAGTTTCCTTAATAATTTTTTAAAATTCCTTTTAATCACACAATAAAATTTTATTAATGTTTTTTAATAATATATCCGTTGAATGCAAACTGCATTTTGGAATGCCTTCATTTCCAACAATTCTGCATATAGGGCCATTTGGCCTTTTAGAATTATGATAACAATGTTGAAATTCACAAAAAGATTGCATTATTATACCATTGAAATCTGACCTGAAGTGCCTAAACCAGGGATTAATAGAACCAAAAAAGAGGATAGATTTAATAGAAAATGCAGAAGCTATATGGCTAGGCCCAGAATCAATTCCAATAAAAAGACTGGAATTTTTAATAATGTAAATCATTTCTTGTATTGATGTCATCTGAAAGTCTACTCCTTCTAGAGATGGTTTCACACCTATTTGAATTACCCTGTAACCAGTTTTTTTAAGAAATGCTATTACATCATCCCAATTTATACCATAAACATTTCTATGATTTTGTAAAGAAAGGGTTTCAAGATGCAATACGACATATTTGTTTGTCGTATCAAAGTTTAAAGGCTTAGAACCAAAAAAATATAAATTCGGCTTTTTGAAAGTATAAGGAAGTTTTGCTTTATCCTGATAGGCATGCAGGATATGTTTAGAAGGATTAGTTTCGTAAGAGTTATCTAAATTAGTATATAAAAAATTCCATTTAAAGAAATTGTGTATTCTATAATTTATTTTATGAAATAAACTAAGATCATTTTTGAAGACAACATTCCTTAGCGGATAATCATTAAATATGGAGTTAAACTTGGTAAAAACAATTAGTTTTTTATGTTTTTTACTTAGTTGTTCAATAACTGGCTCAATCCAAACCACATCTCCCAATGCCCTCTTTCTTATTAAATACCGATTTTTAAAAAAGAATGCCATAATTGAGTTTAGCTAAACAATATAAATTGATCAGAAAAATAAAATAGATTTTAAATCTTATCCAATAATTTCGTAAAAATAGTACCTTTTATTTATTAATGTCAAAAATAAGAAAGCGAAGTATTAGTGCAACAATTTGGATTTATATTGGATTCATAATTGGGGCAATAAATACTTATTTTTTAACTCACAAAAGTTGGTTTGAGGTTGATCAAAATGGTTTG
Organism: Bacteroidota bacterium; assembly: GCA_018266965.1. Lineage (GTDB taxonomy): Bacteria > Bacteroidota > Bacteroidia > Flavobacteriales > Weeksellaceae > Amniculibacterium. Next base: position 4,095 of record JAFDZJ010000040.1, on the reverse strand, counting down.
ACTAGGGTTATGATTGAAATTAGTCAACTTATTTTTGCATTTTCCACCTTGGGTGTTACGACTTACATTATTAAGTTTTTCCCATATTATAAATCAAACATTAATTCTAAATCAAACGATTTACTAGGTATTGCAATAATTATTGCCCTATTTGGTTTTATTGTTACTTGCACAAGTTTATTCTTAATTGAGCCTTTGATAGTAAGGAAATTTAGCAAAAATTCTCTCTTACTTGTACAATACTTTTATTGGACCATTCCAATGGCATTTTTTATATTACTATATAATATTTTAGAAGCTTATTCTTATGGTTTTGACAAAGGCCTTTTAACCAGTTTTTTGAAAGAAACAATTTTGAGACTTTTTACTTTAATTATTATTTTATTAAAGGTTTTAAACATAATAGACTTTAATGTATTTATCATATTATTTTCTTTTCAATATGCAAGTATTGTTATAATATTAGCCGTTCACCTTAAAACGCAAAATCAATTATGGATATCTTTTAAGCCAAGCAGAGTAACTAAAAAATTCAGAAAAAAAATTATTTCAATTATATCCTTAACTTTTATTGTAATTGTTGTTTCCGTTTTAAGAAGCAGCATTGACGGGTTAGTCCTGGCAGCAAAACAAAATTTAGGAAAAGTTGGAATTTTCGGTTTAGCAGCATATATGGTTTCTGTAATTCAAGCACCATTTAGAAGCATAGTTGCCATTACTATTCCTATTTTATCGAGAGCTTGGCGAAATAAAGATTATGAAGAAATTATTAAGATTTATCAACGTTCATCAATAAATTTATTAAGCGTATCATTATTAATTTTCTTTTGCATATGGCTAAACTTTTCTCAAGGGATTCACTATTTTGGAATTAATTCTGAATATTTAGAAGGAAAATGGGTATTCTTCCTCCTTGGAATAGTTGCTATTATAGAAGTGGGAACAGGAGTAAATGGACAAATAATTGGCACCTCCACATTTTGGAGGTTTGAATTGTGGACAAGCTTATTGTTAACTGCATTAATTATTCCCCTAAGTTATTTTTTAACTGTAAAATATGGCATATTAGGACCTGCCCTAGCCAATCTTATATCTTTTTCAATATATAATTACATCAGATATTATTTTTTATGGAAAAAATTTAAAATGCAACCATTTACCATAAAAACATTAGAAATTATAGCAATAAGTAGTTTAGCCTTTTTTTCAAGTTATATTTTATTCAATAATATTGATGGTATATTAGGGATAATTGGTAGAACAATTTTATTTCTATCTATATTTCTTTCTTTATCGGTATATAGAGAAGTTTCGGAAGATTTTAATTCACTTTTTCTTACTATAAAGAATAAATTTTTTGGTTAAATTATTTAATATAATTTTAACACTACTTTAATCTTACTTAATGAAAAAGATCCTTTGTACATCACTCTTTTTTTTTATTTGTTTTAATATATTTAGTCAAGAATTTCTTTCACCTCAAAATATATCTTGTAACAATTGGTTGCAAACTTTAAATCCAGGAGATTGCGTTAAAGTTGGTGATTTAGATATTTCCGGAAATAAGGTAACAGTGGAGGCTTTAATAAATAGAACTCAACCTTATTTTGGTGGATTTAATTATGGTGGGGATATAGTTTCTAAACATACAGATCCTAACACTGTTAATTATTTGTTGCGATCAAATAATGCAGAAATTACTACGACTAATGGATATTTTACTACACCTCCTATTTGTGAAATTTCCTTAAATAAAACTTATCACGTTGCAATGGTTTACAATGGTATAAGTTTAAAATTTTATAGGAATGGTTTTTTAATGAGCCAAGTGCCGGCAAGCGGACAACTAATCCAAAATAATTTCCTTACCACAATTGGAGATTGGGCTGCATATTCCTCTCCAATAGGAACTAGTTTCAAAGGTTTTATCAATGAAGTAAGGATTTGGAATGTTGAAAAATCTCAAAGTGACCTTCAACAATATATGAATTCTTCATTGCCAAATCCAACTTCTCAAGCAGGATTAAAAGGTTACTACACTTTTAATAACTTATTAAACAAAGCAGGTAATTCTTCCTTCGATGGGATACTAAATGGTTCCGCCTCAATAAACACTACAAATCCAAATTGCAATTTTATAGCTGATTCCTGCGGGGTGTATGATAATATTATTAATGAATACACTCCTGTAGTTTCTTTTGACCCTTGCCTTAATAAAATAAGCGTTGAAGATGCGACAAAATTTAAGGTTGGTGATACTGTATTATTGATTCAAATGAAAGGGGCAACAATTAATACATCTAATACCTCTAATTATGGTAACATCACTAATTTGGGCAATTGTGGGAATTATGAGTTTAATTATATAAAATCTAAATCAGGCAATGTTTTAGAGTTCAAAAATCTTATTACCAGATCCTATGATATAGGAAATGGTAAGGTTCAACTAATAAGAGTACCTTATTTTAAAACTTTTAATATAACAACAAAATTAACTTGTCTTCCGTGGAATGGGACAATTGGCGGCGTTTTGGCCTTTTTAGTTAAAGACACACTAAAATTAAATGCAGATATAGATGTTTCGGGGAAGGGGTTCAGAGGAGGTAAAGGAGTCAACACCTTTCACAATAGTACACATTGCGGACAATTAGACTATTATTTCCCCGCAAATTCAATTTTAGCTGCTTTAAAAGGAGAAGGAGTAGCCGAAACAATTTCATCAATGGCATCTGGCCGAGGTGCTCAGGCAAATGGCGGTGGAGGAGGCCAAGATCATAACAGTGGCGGCGGCGGCGGTGGTAATGGTGGCATGGGAGGATATGGTGGTTACCAATATCAATATTGCGATGTTTCAGGTTTAAATCGTGGTGAGGGAGGAAAGCCTTTAATTTATAATAATGCTTCCAATAAAATTTTTATGGGAGGAGGCGGTGGCGCTGGACAATGTAATAATAATGGGTTCAATTCAAATGGTGGCAATGGCGGAGGAATTGTAATTTTTAAAACTACAACGCTTCTTACAAATGGCTTTAATATTATATCAAATGGAATAGATGGATTAAACTGTATTAATAATAGTATAAACGATTATTGTCATGAAGGCATGGGGGGCGGTGGAGCTGGAGGAACAATATTAATGGATTTTGTTAACAGTGATATATTAAAAATAAATTTATCCGGTGGTAAAGGAGCCAATATGAACAATTCCTATAATTTTGGAAAATTAGGCCCCGGAGGCGGTGGTGGTGGAGGTTCTCTTTGGATAAATAGTTCTTCCATTCCTACTACAAATGTAAATTTTAATGGTGGTGCAGCAGGAGTTAATTCAAATCTTGGGAATGATCCATTTGGAGCTACAAAAGGCCAAGATGGAATTATTAATTATAATTTATTGATTCCCTTTGATAACATCCCATTTAAAAATAACATTGACTCATTAAGAATTGATGAAACTGTTTCCTCTTGCAAAAATTTTAATTTTAACGCTGTATCATTTGTAAATTTTACCCCTGTTACGTCTTGGAATTGGGATTTTGGCGATGGTAGTTCAAGTACTTCTCAAAATACAACTCATACTTATGTAAATTCAGGTAATTTTAATGTACGCTTAATTGGAAAAGATAATAATGGATGCGCAGATACAGCATATAAAACAATAAGAATTGATATACCCAACGTTGTTGTTGATAATGATACTACTTATTGTTCTAATACTCCCATTCTAAGAGTTCTTCATGCATCCGGCGGAAATACCTATAGTTGGTCGCCTGCCTCAAGTTTAAATAATTCATCCTCTCCTAACCCTATTGCTACTGTTGCAAATACAACAAAATTTTATGTAACTGTATTTAATATTGCAGGTTGTTCAGCTAAAGATTCAATTACAATATATGTCAAGCCCCAACCAATAGTCTCCACGATTCCGGATATATCAATTTGCGAAGGAGATGCGCTGCAACTTACTACATCAAGTACTGCACAAAATCATAGCTGGTCGCCGGCTACGGCTGTTAGTAATGCAAATTCTGTAAGCCCTATGTTTACGGCAACTTCTAACCAAACATTAATAATTACAGGTACTACAACTGCAGGCTG
>JAFDZJ010000409.1 GCA_018266965.1 Bacteroidota bacterium | reverse complement strand
AGAAATCACTATTCGTTCTATTAAAAACTGGTTGTACCAAACAGCCGAAAAAGATAGCGGTAGTAAGAAAAAATTCATTCAGCAAATTGCATCGAATTTAAGTGATAATGATCTGTCGGTTTGTATTTTCAATAGTAGGTCTGCTTCAAGTGGTAAGCTAATAACTATTCCCCTGGCTGGTAATACTTTCAGCAGTATTATTCCAAAAGACAGTGTGGCAGACCAGATTTTTGAGATTCGTAAATCTAAAAATGGATTTTCTGGCGCTAAACTGATATTAATTTCCCCGAAAAATAAAATGCATAATAGCATTCAAATAAGCTGTAATGATATAAAAAAAATATATCATTCCAATTATTTCCCCATTGATGGAATAGTACAGGTGGTTAATTTGGGAGATACGCTAATACGTGAATATAAATATGAAAATCATGTAATGGTTGAAGAAAGTTTTTTAGAACCCGAAGAAATTATTACTTTTTCTGCTGATCGAAAGAAGCTAAAAGGGAAAATGTATTTTTGGAAAACAATTAATTATTTACCTGGCAGTAAAATTATGGAATGCAAGGTTGAAAAGTATACAATCTATTAATAATTTATTTTTTAAAAAATTCAGCTTCAATATATGTTTACCGGGCAGCCCAGTTTGTTTTTTTTACCAGCAGTAAAGTTATAGCCCAAATTAAAACTCATTCTAAAAACGGTGGTATAATACCAGTCTTTAATCTTTGGGTTTCCTCTTTGCGAACCGGCAACCCAGTAAAGTGTGCGCCATATATTTCGCTGAATCCGGTTCATTGATGTCAAAGCAGATAATCACAAGAAACTTTGTTTTTAATCCAAATCTATGTGATTAATAATTAAAAGGAAATTCATTCGCATATATAAAGAACCTGAAGGTTTTGATTTTGAATTTTATATACTTTGTAATTAAATTTTTTTAGGATTCAAATTATTACATTAAAATTTCCGAAATTGGTATCATTAAACAGGACTGGGTAATTAACCTTATAAATAAAAATTCAGGATAAGATAATACGGAGGGTATGAGTGATTAACCAAGAGTAGCTTTAAATCTTTCTTTAAAAGTAATTAAGGAGGAATTTTGGTCTAATTATTTTGGTGTTTTTAATTTTTTTGTTATTTTTAAAGTAATATATACCCAAATATGAAATTACTCCCCCCCCAACAAATTTTAACTTTTCTAATTTTCGGTTTATTTATTTTTTAATCTTCGTTTTGTTTTCATGTAATAAGGTTGATGTATCAATTGATAAAAATAATAAAACAGAAACTGTAATATCAGAAAAAACGTATGGCGCTTTTGAAATAGAGGATTGGTTAAAACAAAAAATACAAAGTAGTGAATTGAATAATAAACCATTTATTGAAAACCTGATAAGTAATTTACAACTGGATGGTTTAGTTACAAAAGATCTGAAATATAACGCATCACTTGCTATAGTACCTCTTAAAAGTAATTATTTTAGCAGAAACATTAAGAATATTAATGAGAAACCCTATCAATATTTAGTAGCGAAACTGTATAAAGGGAAAATAAGTAATGCTGATTTGGTTTTAATTTATCCGGATGAAAAAAATAAGATTAGCAATAAAACAAATGGTACAGACTCAAGTGGGTTTACTCCGGAAGAATTGTGGTATATATACAGATCAAACTATTTTCTTGAGGATGGCTTAATTCAGTTAGTAGATTTAAATGATACACTTTACCATCAAGCTAGTTATTTAAACACCATTTCGGTTGAAGCAAGTGATCTGCAAAACAGAACAGCACCTCCACCGGAAGGATCTGGAGGAACTGAAACTTGTACTGCTTATTTTTGGGTTACAACTTTTTACTGGCCCGATGGTACTACTACCGAGACTTCTGATTATCTATATACACTTTGTTCCACATCACCCGGATCAGGAGGTGGGGGTGGTTCTAGTGGATCTGGAAATCCTCCTAATAATGTACCAGAAATACCAACTTTAATGGAAGCTTCAGTATTCGTTTTTGAAGGAAGGAGTGGTGGACAAATGGGATTTACGGCAAACGTAGGATTCTCTTTGGTCGGCCAAAAATATTTGAACCCCAATGAAAATATTTTTACATCTTATGAAAATTTGGGTGGTGCAATTATTTATACACCTGGTTTTCATCTTCCTGGTACACCAATGGCAATAATACCTGGAGTTTTAACACAAAATGCTAATTTTGAGCAAAATAATCAAGTTGCAAGATGTTCATTTAACTGGCCCATTTCATTTAACAGCCCTGCGGTACCTCCTATACCGGGATTTGGGAATACTAATTATTTTACTGCCAGAGTCGTTTTTCAGTAATATTAAAATTTTAAAATGAAAATTATTACAGTTCTTATATTAGGATTTTTATCGGGACTTTTTTTCAGTAATACGTTAAAGGCGCAAAATGGTATAGACCGGGATGCCGATAAATTAAACGAAGAAATCACTATTCGTTCTATTAAAAACTGGTTGTACCAAACAGCCGAAAAAGATAGCGGTAGTAAGAAAAAATTCATTCAGCAAATTGCATCGAATTTAAGTGATAATGATCTGTCGGT
>JAFDZJ010000408.1 GCA_018266965.1 Bacteroidota bacterium | reverse complement strand
GCAGTTCTCGGCGGGACGTTATCTATTTGGCTGTTAAACAAATTTTGTACTTTAGTTTTTCAATCGGTATTTGTTTCGGCAGAAGAATATTGAATCCCCTGCCATCGCAAATACCTAACGTTGGCGGTCATGCTAAAGTAACACCCTACATACATTAAACCTCATGACAATTTCCTTAGAATGAACAATTATGACTTCTCTACATTAAACGACAAAGAATTTGAGCAAATTGCTAAAGACTTGCTGAATGCAAAGTATAAATTAGGACTTCAAGCTTTTAAGGTAGGAAAAGATAAGGGCATAGATTTGAGATTCTCTACACCCAAAAATAATAATTCTCTTGTCGCACAAGTAAAACATTATGTTGGCTCAGGCTTTCCCCAACTTAAACACACATTAGTTGCAAAGGAATTACCTAAAATATCCAAACTCAAACCAGACAGATATATCGTTGTTACGTCTCTCCCTCTTTCTGCAACCCAAAAGGACGAGATAAAAACTGAACTTACTCCATTTATTCTTTCCTCAAATGACATTTTTGGACAAGAAGACCTTAATGGTATTCTTACCGAATTTAAAGAGATTGAGAAAAGTTATTTCAAGCTTTGGTTTTCAAGTATAACCGTTTTAACTGCCGTAATTAACAATGCGATTGAGGGAAGGACAAAATACATGTTGGAACGAATCAAAGAAAAAATTCCTTTCTATGTTGTAACGAAAAAACTTGATGATGCTAATAAAATCCTACAAAAAGAAAAATTGCTACTCATTACTGGACAACCAGGAATAGGAAAAACTACTTTGGCTGAAATAATATTGTTTGACAGAGCTAAAAATGGGTTTAAGATTTATAAAGTAGAAAATATCACTGAAGCCGAAGATGTAATTTCCCTTAATCCAGAAGAAAAACAATTATTCTATTTTGATGACTTCTTAGGTGCTAATTATTTTGAAATAATCAATGCACAAAAAACAGAAACACAGCTTACTTCATTCGTTGAGCGAGTAAAAAACACTCCAAACAAGTACTTAATATTGACAACAAGAACTGTGATTTTAAATCATGCAATTGAAAAATATGAAAAAATTAGTCATTCTCGATTAGCGAATCAGCAATTTGAAATAAAGCTAACTGACTATAATAAGTTTGAAAAAGCCTTGATTTTCTATAATCATCTTTATTTTCAAAAAGTCAGAGAAGAATTACTTGATAGTGTTATAGCTGGTAAATTCTATAACACAGTAATACAACATAAGAACTATACACCACGAATAATTGAGTTTATAACAGAGAAAAGCAGAATAGAAAAACTAACATCAAGTACTTACTTACAGTTCATTTTAAACAACTTGAATAATCCAAAGGAAATATGGAGGTATTCATTTAACAATCAAATCGATTATCTAGACAAGTGTTTATTGGTTACGCTTTTTACATTTGAAAATGACATTTTCGAATCTACATTAACAGCAGCATTTGAAAGCAGATTGCTTTATGAAAAAACAGAACATAATCAAATCATCAATACTGACCAATTTAACGAATCCGTGAAAATTCTTCTTAATGGGTTTATCTTGTCAAATCTATATAATTCTTCACCTCCTGTTCGTGAATTCACTTTTATTAATCCATCACTAACTGATTTCCTAATTGGTTATGTAAATGACTCCTACCCTGAAAGAAAAAGTATAATTTCTAGTATAATCTATGTTGAACAACTTAGTCGGTTTAATCCTGATAAAAAGATTATTCCCTTAGAAAAAGAACTACAAATTTTAATACGAGATAAGATTGCAAAATCAAAGCTTCAAATTCTCGAATCAACTAAAAAGAACTTTACAGAAAACAAACGGATTGCAATAATTTTAGAAACCCTCTGTAGGTATTGCAATCTGACGAACATTGACACACTTTTATTATCTCATTTTGAAAAGTTAAGTTTTAAAGAAAGTTGGTCAAGCATCTTACAAAAAATAGAATACGTATTGCTTAACATAGGAGATGCTCCACAGACCTTTAAGTTTATCAAGGATAACTTTATCGAAATAATAGAAAAAATGATGTATTCAATATCCGAGCCTAGAAACGCATCTCAGATACCTACCTTATTCGATAAATATGAACATGATTATGAGGATTATCTAGAAAATACCGAAGATGGAACCCAAAATGTACTTTCGATGATAGAAAGTGTGTTGCAATCAAGCGAAGACGATATGAGAAGTCAGCATGAAGATGACATCAAAGACATTGACGTTGTTTCCGAACTTTATGATGAAATACAAACCTTAGAACAAGATTTGGTCGCCGATTTATTCCCAAATACTTCCATCGACTACGACTTCAATGTTAGCATGGATTATAGATATTGGGAAAAGAAAGTTGAAGAAAATATCCATAAATCAGAAACAGAATCTTCAAAGTTTGACGACTATGATGAAGATTACTACAGAGAATCACTTTACGAAAGCAGAAGTGAAGATAACGCTATTGATGACCTGTTTACAAAAGCAGATTAGAAGCACGAACCGCCAACAATGCATTGGCAATATGGCGGGGCGACGAATATATTCTCAGCTTTTTGTTCGCTACTCAGCTTCGGTTTCGGCAGACGAATAACGCTGAGCAACAGAATAAACAATGAGCTTTTGTATCTTTAATCAGCAGCGGCACCGGGCGGACGGAACACAGAATACCGCCACATCGCCAATGCTTTAACGTTGGCGGTAATTTTTTCGGACACCGTATGTAATTTGACGAGCCGTATCATCTTGACATAAAAACATGACAAAATATTTTTCAATTTGCTTCTTTTCTTTTCTCTTGACCCTTGGTTCATTCAG
>JAFDZJ010000407.1 GCA_018266965.1 Bacteroidota bacterium | reverse complement strand
TTAATTAAAGAAATTGCAAAAGATTTTGTGAATGCTCAAAATTTCTTATATTTAGGGCGTGGATATAATTATCCATCTGCACTGGAAGGAGCTCTTAAATTAAAAGAAATTTCTTACATCCATGCAGAAGGTTATCCAGCAGCAGAAATGAAACATGGGCCTATTGCTTTGATTGATGAAAATATGCCAATAGTATTCATAGCTCCTAGAAAAGGACACTATGACAAGTTGGTAAGTAATGTACAGGAAATAAAAGCGAGAAAAGGGAAGGTAATAGCAGTGGTAAACAAAGGAGATGTACAAGTAAGTGAAATGTCGGATTTTGTAATAGAAATCCCAGAAACTTCAGAATGTTATTCGCCAATTGTTTCCGCTATCCCATTACAGTTATTAGCTTATTATATTGCAGTATATAGAGGAGCTAATGTGGACCAACCAAGAAATCTTGCGAAATCCGTAACAGTAGAGTAATTTCAGAGTTTAAAAACAATAACTCAAAGTTTTTTTAGATTTTTCAAAAAAAATCTTAATAGTTTGTTAAAAAAATTATATATTTACCGCTTAATTATAAAAAACAACATGAAAAGGATATTTCTTTTATTAGCATCAGCGTCTTTAGCAGTATCTTGTTCTGGTGGCAAATCCTCATCTGGAAAGCCTGGAACAAAAGGAGAATTGATACCTAGAGAGAATTCGAAATCTTTTGTGGCAGAAAGACCATACGGAATGGTAGCAATACCTGGTGGTTCTTTTATCGCAGGTCTTGCGGATCAAGACCCAACTAATATGCCGGAAAAAACAAATCTGAAGACCGTAACTGTTAATTCATTCTTTATGGATGAAGCTGAAACTACAAATGCAGAGTACAGGGTTTTTGTAAATTATGTGAAAGACTCCATTGCAAGGACTCTTTTGGCAGAAGCTGCCGGTGATGGTGGTGGAGGTACTGGTAGAGGTGCTAGTATTTCTGATTACGCCTACAAATCTGCTCCAAACCAAAATGGAAACCTAACTCCTTACCAAGAATATTTGGAAAACCAAGGTGGTTCGGAATTGGATCAATCCAAAAGATTAGATTGGAAAAAGCCATTGCATTGGAATACAAAAAACTATCCAGATGTAGAATATGCAGAGGCTATTGAGTCTATGTATCTACCTGCTTCTTCTAGGGTTGGTAATGAAAAAATAATCGACGCAAGTAAATTGAAATATGCTTACCAATGGGGAGATATGGACAAAGCTGTTAGCGACAAACAAAGAGGAGCTAATTTCTTAAAAAAAGAAAGCATCGCAATCTATCCGGATACAGCGGTTTGGGTAAAAGAATTTCATTTTTCTAATAACGACCCTCTTTTCGAACAATATTTTTGGCACAATGCCTACAAAAATTATCCAGTTGTTGGGGTAACTTGGGATCAAGCTAGAGCTTACTGTAATTTCAGATCTAGCCTTAAATCTGATTATCTAGATAAATTAAGAAAGAAAAAACAAAAACCTTTAAGCTTTAGATTACCTACCGAAATGGAATGGGAATATGCAGCAAGAGGAGGTAAACAAAACGCTACTTATCCTTGGGGTGGTCCATATATGATGGATGATAGAGGTTGTTATCTTGCTAACTTCAAACCAAAAAGAGGTAGCTACATAGAAGATGATAAAAAAGGAACTTATATGTACACAGCTCCTGTAAAGAAATTTAGAAAAAACGGTTTTGGTTTGTTTGATATGGCAGGTAATGTGTCAGAATGGACAGATTCTCCATATAACAATGCAACTTATCAATTCTCTAATACTTTGAATCCATCTACTAAAAATGCTACCAACGACGAAAAATCTGTAAGAGGTGGTTCTTGGAAAGATGTAGGTTACTTGCTGATGACAGGTTATAGAGATAGAGAATACAAAGATTCCGCAAGAAGCTATATTGGTTTCAGAACGGTACAAACTATTCCTGATGCTGTAACTTCTAAAATTAGAAGAAATACAAAATAATAATTCGCCAAATCATTAATAAAAAACTATAAAAGAAGATGTTTAAAACTAAAGAAGCTGTAATGAATTTTGTGTATTCATTCGGTGCAGCAATCGTAATCTTAGGAGCCTTATTCAAAATTACTCACTGGAGTATTGGTCCACTTACAGGAAATATAACTCTTGCAGCAGGTCTAGTTACCGAAGCTATTATATTTATTGTATTTGCTTTTGACCCACCAAAAGTAGAAGAATCTTACGCATGGGAAAATGTATATCCAGAATTATTGGATAGACATGCAAAACCTAACCCTTTGCACTCCAATGTTTCTGCTATGAAAAATGTCGGAAATCAATTTGCAGAATTGGAAAACAACTTGTCAAGCAAATTGGATAAAATGTTGGAAGATGCCAAATTAGATGTTGCTCTTTTTGAAAGACTAAAAGGTGGTATTGATAAACTCTCAAGTTCTGTTGATCAAATCTCTCAAACTGTTGATATTTCTGGATCTACTCATAGATACAATGATGAATTGAATAAAGCAGCTGATCACTTGAAAAATATGAACGAATTGTATGCTGTACAATTGGAAACTGGTAAAATGCAGTCCGACTTCTCTAAAAAATATGTAGAGGATATGCAAAAATCGGTTGAACACTCTAATAAATTTAACGAAGAATTACAAGGTCTAACTTCTAATTTGAATAACCTGAATAGAGTATATGGCGGAATGCTTACCGCTATGAAGTCTTAATCCGAAACATTATTATTAACCTAAAAAAAATTAGTAAGAATGGCACAAGGAAAACAGACACCGCGTCAGAAAATGATCAACTTGATGTATTTGGTCTTTATTGCTATGATGGCAATGAATATCGATTCGGAAATCATTCGATCATATTATGACTCTACACAGTCGTTAAAAGAAACAAGACTATTAACCGAGGATAAAAACACGGGTATCTTTGAAGAAACTCTGAAAGCGAAAGCCGCAAGTGTACCGGATACTTATGGAGAACCATACAATCAATATCTAAAGTTAAAAGAAAAAATTGATGCTTTGGTAACTCACACAGACCAAATCAAAGACAAATTGCAAAAAGATGCAGGTCTTGATACTAAAGTAGATCTAGCAGATAATTTTAATGCTTTGAATGATAACACTATTGTTACAGAGTATTTCTTTTCAAGTGGTGATGAAAATAGCCCATCTGCAAAAGCTAAAGAATTAAAAGCAAAAATAGATGATGTAAGAAGCTATATAGACCAGACATTTGCTAATAACCCAAGTTTGAAAAAACTTGTGGATAGAGCAGACAAGTCGTTAATAACCGAATTTCCTAACGGAAAAAAGATTAATAACAAAAACTGGTTGCAATATAAATTCTATCATCAACCACTAATTGCGGCTATTTCTAATTTAGAAATTTTGCAAAACGATGCTAGAAATGTACAATCTGATGCTTTGGCAATGATGTTACAAGAAAAAGTTGATGCCAATATCAAATTTAGTCAATATGAAGCTATAGTTTCTGCTCCAACCGATGTAGTAGCAGGAAAACCAGCACAGGCAACTGTTGTTTTAGCATCTTATTCCAACTCCAACAAAATTTCCATTAATGGTGTGGATAGAGTAGAAAATGGAAAAGGTTTCAAAACACTACCGACTTCTGGTCTTGGACAAAAAACTTTCTCTGGAACTATCACGGTTAATACTTCCGATGGAAAACCTCAAACTGTACCTTTTACACATACTTATAATGTAATTGCCGGTCCACAAGAGGTAAAACTACAACAAGGTTTGATGCTTACTGCTGATAAAATGAATGTAGTATATAGAGGATTAGAAAACCCAATTTCTGGATCTATTCTTGGAGCAGATAATTCAAAATTATCACTTTCCGCACCTGGAGCTTCTGTGAAATCTGTTGGTAATGGTAAATGGATAGTAGTACCACAAACTGGCAATACTATTTCTATGACATTATCTGGAACTGATCCTCATGGTAAGGCTTTGAGTCAGAAATTTGAATATAGAATTAAAAATGTACCTGCTCCACAAGGACAAATTAGAGGAAAGAATATAGTGTCGATGCCAGCAACATCTATCCCGAATCAAATTGTAACTGCTGCAATTCCTGATTTTGATTTCCCAGTAAACTTCACAGTTACAGGTTTCTATTTCAAAGTTAATGGTAGAGCTGCAACTTATGTTACAGGAAGTTCTTTGAACTCCGTTGAAGGGATGATAAAAGGATTAAAACCTGGAGATGTTGCCTCGATTTTTGAAATACAAACGACCATTACTGGATTGGGTAATTATAGACCTAAACCTGCATCACCAATTATAATTAATGTTCAATAGTAAAGTTTAAAAAGTAATATTTTCAGTTATGAAAAAATATATTTGCAGTCTAATGGTTTTAGTTTCGGGATTTGCCTTCTCCCAAACTATACTCAATGCAAAATCTCCAGAAGATTTCAGAAAAATGAGAGCAGAAAACA
>JAFDZJ010000406.1 GCA_018266965.1 Bacteroidota bacterium | reverse complement strand
GAATTCTAAAATATAAAAGAGGCTGTCAAAAATACTATTTTGGACAGCCTCTTTTATAATGATTAATTAAAACTTTTTAAATAATTATTCCTTCCGGGCACTGCACCAAAATGCGGGAGCCCCGATTAAAATCGGGATTACAATCCGGTAGCTGCCATATTTATTTATTAAATGCTTTTTCCATTGACATCTGCGTTCTATATTGGAATGCGGATTTCGCGGATAACACTAGTTTGCGCTGAAAGACTTTAAATTAAAACTTTCACCAATCAGTTTGTACTCAGGATTAGCCAATCAACCGTACCCACAGTATAATTGCTGCTCTAAGGAAAGTCCATAAGTTAAATCAAAGCAGAGTTTTTGCCGCTTAGAATTTCCATTTATAAATTCAAAAAGAATATATATTTACAAATGATGAAACTCAAAATAGAAAAAGTGTTTTTTGAAAATAAGGAAAATTTTATTTCTTTTAATTCATCAATTTATTCAACTCGTCTTAGCGCAATTGAACAAGCTCAATACAAATTCAATCTATCCCCACAATTAAGTTTTGTTGCAACTGATAATAACAAAGTTGTAGGACAAATTATTCTTTATCCGGCATCTTTTTTTTATTTAAATAATAAAGAAAATTGTGTTTTTGCTTATGATTATATTGTACATCCAGAATATTTAAACACCGGAATTGGCGTCAAATTACTTTCCAAAACTATTAAAGAATATCTTCACTTCGGAATTGGTTTAAGTGATATATCTCGAAAACTTCATCTTGTTCTAAAAGAAAAACCTGTAGGGAATATTCATAAATATCTCTTTACTAAAAACCTGCTTACCTATTTTTATGCTGGCTTCAAAACATATTTAAAATTTAGTGTCAGGAAAATGCCCTCCAAAATATTTTGGCAACCCAGTGTGGAATTTAATTCTTTTACAGGAGTGAAAACTAATTCTTTACCTTCTTACATAAGACCCTGGAATGACGATTTAATTGAGTTTGGACGTGATAAAGAATTTTTAGAGTTGCGTTTCGAAAGGTTTATTTCAAAGTATGCTTACTATCAAATTTTTGATTACCAACAAAAACTTCAGGGCTATTTTATACTGCGGGTTGAACTATGGAGAGGAATGCGGGTAATAATAGTTTCTGATTATAGAGTAAAGAAAGATAACAATAAAGCATTTGATTTAATAATTTTTGTGACCAAGAAATTGATGAAACAAAATAGATTGGATGCAGTTTTATTCGGCTCCAGCCTTAAAATTATTGATGATAGACTCATTGCAAATAATTTTAAAAAGGTTGGATTACCCTCAGAAATTTTTACAAACCTACCTCTTGAAAGCGGATGGGAATCAAAAGCAGTTGAAAGGAATTTAATATTTGCTACTCCTGCAGATTCTGATTTTGAATTTAACCTTGGAAATGAATTATGGAAAAAGTAGTTGGTGTTTTGGTTGGTGAAAAAATTTTTCAATGGCAGATAGAAACCCTAGAAAAGTTAAAAGATTCCGGGTTAAAAATTGAATTACTTTCTGTTAATCAAAAAGAACGGCATTTAAATTATTATTTAAAACTTTTGTTCTTTTTGGAATCAAAAATTTTAAAAAGCAACTTTAAGTATTTAAAAAGTAGGCAGGTTCAGGAACAAATCTTTTCAGTGAATTTTTTAGGAAATATTTCCTCAGCTTTAAGTAATTCACAAAAGTTCTCTTATATTATTTCTTTTCTGCAACAGCAAGAATCGGAGATTAAAGAAATTTCAATTTCCTCTAACATACCCGTTATTTCTCTTAGTGCACCCGCATTTCCGGGCCAAAGCTTAATTGATGCAATATCAAATGCTTATAAAAAGGGTGAAATTTTATTCGAAATTAATTTACAAGTTTATAAAGATGGAGCCAAATCTTTAAAATACTCTGCTGTAAGCAGCATAGAAGCCGGACTATTATTGAAATCAATAAACGCAATATTAGCAAAATGCTCTTTAATTATCCCACGGTTTTTCAACAACAATTGCAATGTTTTTAATATTGAAGTTTCTCGGGATATTAATATCCGGCTTGATAAAAAACGCGGTTTGCTGAATGCCTTTTTCATTCATCTGTTTGATAAAATTTATTATAAACGCCAATGGATTTTATTATACAATTTTACACACGCACAGAACCAAAATCCTGTAAATTCTTTTTGCCAATTATTACCTGCTAAAATTAATCAATATGCAGATCCTTTTGTGATTACACACGAAGGCAGGCAATATTTGTTTCTTGAAGAACTTGGATTTAAAAATGGCAAAGGAATTATTTCCTATAGCACAATTGGAGGCAATAGAATATCTACGCCTAAAAAGATTATAGAATCAAAATACCATATGTCATTCCCTAATGTGTTTAAATACAATAATCAATTTTATATGATTCCCGAAACACAGGATGACAATAATATCCAACTTTGGAGATGTATGGATTTTCCTGAAAAGTGGAAGAAAGAAAAAAATATTGTTGATAACGTTAAGGCTGTTGATAGCATCATTCATGAAATAAATGGAAAGTGGTGGTTGTTCTGTTCCATTAAATCATTAAGAGAAGCTTCAGGCCATGAGGAACTTCATATTTTTTATTCTGATAGTCCTTTATCAGATAAATGGCTACCACATTCAGGCAATCCTGTAATATCTGATGCAAGGTGCGGAAGAAATGCTGGTAAAATTGAATATAAAAATGGAAAATACTTTAGGTACAGCCAGTTCTCAGGAAAAGTTTATGGATTTGGCATATCCAAAAGCGAGATCGTAAAAATTTCAGAAAATGAATACAAGGAAAAACTGATGGAAATTATTTATCCCGACAATTCAAAAGGGTTTTATAACTTGCATTCTTTTAATTATGATGGAAATTTAGTTGTTTCTGACGCAATTAGGAGAATAAAAAGATTTCTTTAGCACTTACTATTTGATAAATAAAATGGAGAACATTGTTCAGATAATTAACCGGGTACTTGAAAATAATTCTAAATCCTTGCATAGCACCATAAATGAGAATTCTTCTTTAAGAAAGGATATAGGTTTTGATTCTCTTGATCTTGCAGAACTCACAGTTATAATAGAAGAAGAATATGGGATAGATATTTTTGAGGACGGCTTTGTAGAAACCGTTGGGGATATTTATAAAAAAGTATCTAAGTAAATTATGCGTTTATTTGTTGTTGATGATGCCGCAAAAATCCAAAAATCTTACGATGATCTTTTACATGATATAAATGTTAAAAGATTTGAATTTTTTAATGAAATTCAGCCCTCAAATATTTACGAAACCTTTCTCAATCTTATTATTTCTATTTTATTTGAAAAAGAAGTAGGTTTTGCTTTAAAAGAGGAACCATCAGAAAAAACAACAAATTATTCTATTATTGAAAATACTTATAAATTTAGTGATATTGATTCCGTAATTGAAAAAGTAATGCAAGCTCAGCAATGGAAATTAATATTGCACACGTCAGGCACCACAGGAATTCCAAAGAAGGTTTCGCATTCATTTCATTCTATTACCAAGAATATAAAAATTTCTGCGCAAAGATCAGAGGATGTTTGGGCCTTGGCATTTAATCCTCGTCATATGGCAGGACTACAAGTTTTTTTTCAGGCATTCCTCAATAAAAATACACTTGTAAATTGCTTCGGTTTACCCAAAGAATCAATCTTTAAGAGCATTGATAAGTATAACATATCTCATTTCTCGGCAACTCCAACATTTTATAAATTGCTTCTTCCTTGTTCAGAAAAATTTGAATCTGTTAAGCAAATAACTTTTGGAGGCGAGAAATTCAGTGATACATTAAAAGTGCAACTTGAAAAAATTTTTCCATCTGCAAAATTTAATAACATTTACGCTTCAACGGAAGCCGGATCTTTATTTTCTTCTTACGGCAACTATTTTAGTGTTCCAGAGAACATTGAACAATTTGTCAAAATAATTAATAATGAACTGTGGATACATAAAAATTTGTTAGCTAATACTAAAGATTTCACACTCTATGATGCGTGGTACCCTACAGGTGATATTATTTCAGTTATATCAGAAAATCCGGTTACATTTACGTTTATTTCACGAAAAAATGAAATGATTAACGTAGGCGGCAATAAGGTTAATCCTCATGAAGTTGAAGAAGTAATTCTACAGTTACCCGGGATAAATGACGTCAGGGTTTTTGGAAAAAGCAATTCATTAATGGGAAATGTACTTTGTGCTGAAATAGTTTCGAATGGTATATCTGAGAAAGAAATTAAATCGTTTGTAAAATTGCAATTACCTGAATACAAGGTTCCCAGAATAATAAAATTTGTTTCTAATATTCACCAAACAGAAACAGGGAAAAAAAGCAGGCGATAAATAAAAATTTTAAAAATAATAGTGAAACACATTTTAATTACAGGTGGGTCGAAAGGGCTTGGATTAGAAATTACCAAACAATTATTAGCTTCAGGATATCATGTTCATGTATTTAACCGGACCATCAGTCCGGGTCTTGCAGAACTTCAAAATACGTATAAATCTTTATCAATTCATTTGTGTGATCTCTCTGATACTAATATCCTTACCTTATTTTTAAAATCAGAACTCCCTTCTTCAATTAAACTTTATGGCTTTGTAAACAATGCTGCAACGGCTTATGATGATATTATTACAAACTTAAATTCTCAAAGGTTGGAGGAAATGTATAAAATAAATGTTTTCGCGCCAATGCTTATTACAAAGTTTGTGATTCGCAATATGCTGTTACATAAAATTTCCGGTAGCCTCATTCATATTTCATCTATCAGTGTTCATACAGGCTATAAAGGTTTATCTATGTACGCCTCAACAAAAGGTGCTTTGGAAGCCTTTTCTAAAAATACTGCCCGTGAATGGGGAGAAAAAGGGATACGGTCTAACTCAATAGTTGCAGGTTTTATGGAAACAGAAATGAGTTCAAGCCTTTCAGATGATCAACGAAACAGGATTTACAACCGAACCTCATTAAAAAAACCTACTTCCAAACAGTCTGTTGCTGCAACAGTTGAATTCTTGCTTAACGATAAATCGGCCTCAATCACAGGTCAAAATATTTTTGTAGATAATGGAACAATTTAATAATGCCCGGTAATTTCCGGGCATTGATTAACACTTTTTTTTACTGAATATTCACAATTTTATCTTTCGGATATTTAACACTGTAACTCATCCTTCTTTTTTCACTTTTTCCCGATGCAACTTGCATTGTCCAGGTTATAACACCTGTTTCCTCATTTACTGAGCCATCTTTGCCTTGAAGTAAATTCACCTCAATTTCTTTATTTGTGCTGACAGGATATTGATCTTTTAAAATAATATTTATCGGCTCAGACTTATTATTCTTAACAGTAAGCTCGTATGTAATTGTTTGAATTTTATTGCTGCCAAGGAATTT
>JAFDZJ010000405.1 GCA_018266965.1 Bacteroidota bacterium | reverse complement strand
ATGTTTTTTGTGCATTAGTTCCATCATTTCTTTGTTGAGTTTTCCAAATACAAAATGCAAATGTTCGGCATGAGGATTCTCTCTATAATACACCAAAAATTCTTGCACTGCATTTATCAACGCAGTTTTGGCAGCTTCGAAATTCTTATGCTTCAGTTCCGGCAGCGAACCATCTTCTGCTAGAAAAGGTGCAGGATAATCTTTTGGCATTTTCCTAAAATTATACAGCGAATCTTGGACTTTTTCCAGATGTTCTTCTGGGGTATAACATTTTTCCGCTTCTGGTTTTCCTATACTATATAAAAGAGTCGTTTCCAAATGCTCCATCATTTGTTGAGGAGTCATTTTTCCCCAAAGAGGTTGGGTATTTTGAGAGAGTCCATTTAGAATTTTTTGGATTTTTTCTTTTTTAAATTCTATAAATGGAGATTTCTTCGCAACCAATGTAAGAATTGTTGCCACACAAACCACCTCATCTCTTTGATTGATGACTTCTACCAACCATTTTACTACTCCACTTGGTATGTTTCTTCCTTTTACACCACGGTTTATTTTTTCTTTGGCAGTAAGAAAAACCGTAATGGTATCTCCTGCATATACAGGTTTGAAGAAAGAACAATTTTCCAAACCATAATTAGCAATTACAGGCCCTTTTTTTCCAGATACAAAAAGTCCAGCCGCCGCAGATAGAATAAAATAACCATGAGCAACAGTTTTGTCGAAAATTGTACCGTTGAGACTTGTAGCATCTGTATGTGCATAAAAGTGATCCCAAGATACATTGGAGAAATTCACAATGTCGGCATCGGTAACGGTTCTACCTGCTGTTTCCAAAGAATCGCCTACTTCTACTTCTTCAAAATATTTTTGAAAAGGATGTTGATTGGAGAATTTTTTTTCAGCACCTTGTGTATAAATTTGGGTAATTGAGGTTAGCATATCCGGTGATCCTTGTATGGCTGTTTTTTGTAAAAAGAAATGTAGTCCACCGAGTCCACCCATTTCTTCTCCTCCTCCTGCTCTACCAGGTCCACCGTGCATAAGAGTTGGCAGTGGAGATCCATGCCCTGTACTTTCTTTGGCATTATCCCTGTTGAGTACAAAAATTCTTCCGTGAGAACTTGCCATTTTCCAAGAAGTTTCGGCAACAAATTTTTCGTCGTAAGAAACTATTGAACCTACCAAACTTCCTTTTCCTTTTTTTGCAAGAGCAGCAGCTTCTTCGGAATCTTTGTAAGGCATAATAGTAGAAACGGGTCCAAAAGCTTCTACTTCGTGAGAAGAATTTTTGGAGAAAGGCTGGTCGTTATAGAAAATTTTAGGGGTTACAAAAGCACCTTTATCATAGTCTGCATCTAGCAAATCATGTTTTCCGTCGTAGATAAGTTCTGTTTCTTTTTTTAGCAAATCTATTTTGGATTGTAAAACAAGTTGCTGGTCTTTACCAACCAAGGAACCCATTTTGGTTTCTCTGTTGAGAGGGCTTCCAATTTTGGTTTGATCCAATGCTTTGGACAATGCTTGTTGCACATCTCCAACCAAATTTTCGGGAACAATAATTCTTCTAATTGCCGTACATTTCTGACCGCATTTTGTTGTTATTTCGTTTCGTACTTCACGAATAAAAAGTTCGAATTCCGGCGTTCCTGGTTTTGCATCTAATCCTAGTATAGACGCATTGAGAGAGTCTGCTTCCATATTGAACCGAACTGCATTACTGGAAACAGAAGGCAATGACTTTAGTTTTCTTCCGGTAGTTGCAGAGCCTGTAAACAAGACAGAATCTCCATCTTGCACGAAATCCAAAATATTTCCTGGTTCTCCACATACCAATTGTACTGCACCTTCTGGCAATACGCCACTTTCTATCATATCTTGGAAAACTGCATTGGTAAGGTAGGAACCAGCTGGTGCAGGTTTTACAATTGCAGGAACTCCTGCCAATAGAGATGTTGATAGTTTTTCCAACATGCCCCAAACTGGGAAATTGAAAGCATTAATTTGTACGGAAATTCCTTCGGAAGGAGTAAGGATATGTGTACCAAGATGAGTGCCGTTGGCTGAATTTTTTTGCACTTCGCCATCGACCCAAAATGGTGTGTTGGGCAACATTCTTTTTGCCAAACCAGCATAGGTAAAAAAAGTACCAAATCCTCCCTCTATATCCACCCAAGAGTCGGAATGTGTCGCTCCTGTTTTATAGGAAAGTTCGTAGTATTTTTTCTTTCTTTCTAATAAATATAATGCGATTTTTTTTAGCATTTCTCCTCTATCGTAAAAGGACATGGAAGATAGATTTTTGTAACCTATTGTCCGACCATATTGTAAGGCGTTTGCAAAATCCAAACCTTGTGTGTCGGAAATAGCAACTAATTCGCCATTGACTGCGTTGTACAGAGGAATTCCTTGTCCAGTCCCTTCGATCCACTGACCTTGTATATAGTTTTTTAGTTTATTCATTTTATATTGTAGTTATATTTTGATGGCGTTAAATTACAAAATTTATGCGACTCGTATATTTTCCTAGGGCGTCGCCCTAGGCTATGTTATATTGCCACTTCGTGGCGTTTTCGTTATTTAAATTCTCAAAAACTTCATAACCTCATAACCTCATAACCTCATAATTACAAAAAATTTTTATTCTAGCGGTAGTTTGCACCCCGACCTGAGTGGAGCTCTTTTTGTGGAGCAAAGCGGAACAAAAAAGCGGGAACGGAGGGCGGAAATGGTGCCCAAATAAAAAAAATTATAAATCTGTGAGTTTTCTTTCAATTTTATAGACTGTCCCTCGGAAACTGGCAATGAGTTCTTGGTGTTGATTGGTTATATTGATGTCGTAGATTCCGGTTTTTCTGGTGTCGGAAATTTTTGTGGTTGTAGCGGTTAGGATATCTCCTTCTTTGGCTGCCTTGGTAAAGTTGATGTTGCAATTGAGTGCTACTGAAGCATCGCCGGTATTGTTGGACGAAAAAGCCAATGCAGTGTCTGCAAATGAGAATGTTACGCCACCATGAACGGTTTTCAGTCCATTAATCATTTCTTTGCGAATGGGCATTTCCAAAAGGCAGTATTTTTCTTGTACATCTATAATTTTTATTCCTAGCCATTGCGAGAAATAATCTTGATTGAGCATGTATTGTGCGGTTTCTAGTGGTGTCATTGGTTGGTAATTATTTGGGGATAGCTTCATCTGTTAATTGTTTAGACATAGGAAAATATTCGTTTTCACTGTTTTCGGTACTTTTTTTTGTAATATATCAAACATATAATATTATTGTAATTTTTGTAGCAGTGGACTTTGTCTGTATCTTTCTTCTTGATAGAGATTGTAGAGATTGTATAGGGTTTGCGAAATATTTGAGTATCCTATTTCTTGTCCCCAAGCTAGAAGTCCTTTTGGATAATTCACTCCTTTTTGCATGGCGAGTTCTAAATCTTCATCGGAAGCTAATTTTAGTCGTTTTGCTTCCACTGCTTCGTTGATGAGCATGGAAATAATCCTCATAAAAATTTCTTGATACAGAGTTGCGTCTTCTGTGGGACTTGGATTGTTGGCATTTTCGGAATAATCATAAAAACCTTTTCCTGTTTTTCTTCCTAGGAGTTTGGCTTCGGACATCCGTTGTTGCAATAGACTAGGTTTGTATTTTGGGTCATAAAAATAGTCTTTGTACACGGTTGTAGTAACGGAAAAATTGACATCAATACCTATAAGATCCATCAATTCGAAGGGACCCATTCTGAAATTTCCGATAGATTTCATCGCAGCATCTACCTGTTGTGGCGTTGCAATATTTTCTTCGACTATACGGAGGGCTTCTCCATAATAAGGTCTTGCAATTCTATTGACGATAAAACCCGGAATATCCTTGGCTACAACTGGTGTTTTCTTCCAGAATTTCATAAGTTCCAACATTTGATTTGCCAAATTTTCTTGGGTCAATAATCCTGGGATTATTTCTACCAAAGGCATGAGTGGTGCTGGATTGAAAAAGTGTATCCCTACAAACCTTTTTGGAAATTTCAACCCTGCGGAAAGAGAAGTAATGGAAATAGACGAAGTATTAGAAGCTAAAATGCAATCTTCTGCAACGATATTTTCTAGCTCTTGAAATACCTTGGTTTTGATGTCTTTGTTTTCTACAATTGCTTCGATTATCAATTGACAATCTTTCATATCTTTTAGTTCGGTACAAAAATGTATTCTGTTATATATATTTTCAGCTTCTTGAAAAGAGATTTTTTCTTTTTGAGCTAATTTTTGTAGCGATTGCTCCAATTGTTGTAGTGCTTTTTCTGTTTGTTCTGCATTTACATCATAAATATAAACTTTGCACAGATTGGTGGCTGCAACTTGTGCAATACCAATCCCCATTGTACCAGAGCCAATCACTCCAATTATTTCGATTTTTTTCTCCATTATTTATTAATTTTTTTTGAATTTTGAAAGGTACAAAAAAAGATAGTTTTGAAAAGTCAAAACTATCTGATTTTTTTGATTTTTTAGAATTATTATTTCCCTTTGAATTGTGGCTTTCTTTTTTCTAAAAAAGCATCAATCCCTTCTTTGAAATCTTCTGTCCTAGCAGCTTCTGCTTGATACACGCTTTCCAAATCCAATTGTTCTTTCAGACTATATCTGTAAGATTTTCTGAATGCTTTTTTGGTAAGTGTAAGTGCTTTTGTAGGCATATTCACAATATTTTCCAACATTTCCATGGATTGTTGTACAAAGGTTTCATCGGAAAATACATCTGCTATATATCCTAAATCTTTCGCTTCGTTGGCACTCAATTTTTTTCCGGTATAAGCTAGATAATGAGCCATTTGTCTGTTCATGATTTTTGGCATATAGTAAGTTCCTCCTGTATCCGGAATAAGACCAATATTGGAAAATCCAAATGAAAAATAAGCTGATTGAGCTGCTAAAGAAAAATCGCAAATCAACGCCAAAACTGCACCTGCTCCAACTGCCAAACCATTGACCAAAGATATAATCGGTTTGCTGGAATAATTGATAGCATTGACTAATGGATTGTAATAATCCACCACTATCTTTTGTACTTCTCTGGAAATATTAACATGTGGATTGAGCAATTGTTCGTCCAACATCTGTCCGGAGCAAAATGCTTTTCCTCTTCCGGAAATTACTATACAACGGGTATCTTGGTCTTTTTCATAGAACTCAATAAACTCTCGGAGTTCTCCCAAAAGTGCTTTATTCAGGGCGTTCAAAGTTTCGGGTTGATTGAGATATGCTATTTTCAATCTTCCTTGAAAATGAGATTCTACATCGAATTGTGAATAAACATACATAGTGATATGGTTTTAAAATTTTATTGTATAAATGTACAAATTATTAATGACATTTGAAATAATCAAAGGGTTCCAAACAATCATTGCATTGGTAAGATGCCTTGCAAAGTGTGGAACCAAACCTACTAATGAGCTTTGTGTGTGTGGATTTACACCTCGGACAACGAATTGGTATTTTCAAATGATTTTCATCATGTCCTTTTTCCGGAGGCACAATTCCATAGTTTTTTAGTTTTTCCCTAGCTTCATCTGTTAGCCAATCTGTTGTCCATACCGGAAACAATTGTGTGGTAACTTTTGCCTCAATGTTATTTTCCTTCATTAATTTATAAATATCCTCTTCTATATTGAACATTGCAGGACACGCCGAATAGGTTGGCGTTATTATCACTTCTACTCTGTTATCAACTAGCTTCGCTTCTCTTACAATCCCTAACTCCACAATATCGATTACAGGGATTTCTGGGTCAGGTATTTGTTTTAATAATTGAAGATAGTCCATTGGAGAGATTGGCTTTGAGGTTATGGGGTTATGAAGTTATGGGGTTGTTAGGTGTTTACAGAAAATAATTTACCAAACACAGTTGGGATAAGTTCTTTGCATGTATTGTAATTCGCAAAGGATAAATCCGAAATACTCGGTATGTACTCCTTTTCTGCTTCCTTTTTGCATAAAATTATCGGTAGGGATTTCTAGTCCAAATTTTTTAAAATCTTCTGCTACAATATTTTTCCATTCTTCATATATAATTTTAGAATCCGGAATTATATTGAGAGAGGAATATTCTTTTTCATTTTCCACCTCATCAAACAATCCACCGGTATATTCCCATACATTATCAATTGCTTTGTATATCCTTTGTTTGCTTTCTTCTGTACCATTAGCAAAAATCCTCATCCAAGTTTCGGTGTGGGTATAGTGGTATTTTACTTCTTTCAAAGATTTTATGGCAATTGCTTTCAAATCGTCATCAGAAGAATTGCTTAACTGTGTATATAATATTTTTTGATAAACAGCGAAAAAATAGGTTTTTAGTATAGTTTGAGCGTAATCTTCATTGGGTAATTCGGTCAATTGAGCATTTAGATATTCTTTTTCTACTCGCAACATTGCAAGGTCATCAATAGTACGACCATCATTGAAATATTTTGTAGCTAAAGAAAATAAGTTGTTAGCTTGTCCTAGTTGATCCAAAGCAATATTAATAAGTGCAATATCTTCTTCCAAATAGGGACCTTTCCCACACCATTCGGATAATCTCTGTCCCATAATTAGCGAATCGTCTGCCAATTTTAATATATAATTTTTCATTTTTTCTAAAAAAGTTATGGAATTGATAATTTTTACAATGCTAATGTAAACGAAAATTACATATTTTTAACATCATTGGGTATCTGATAAAAAGTAGGATGCCTGTACAATTTGTCATCTGCAGGATCAAAAAAAGCTTCCTTGTCCACTCCTTCGCTAGTGGCGATATATTTTGCAGGAACAACCCAGATTGAGGTCCCCTCCATCCTTCTGGTATATACATCTCTTGCATTTTGCAATGCCATTTCTTCATTAGCCGCTTGTACAGTACCAGCGTGTTTGTGCGATAATCCTGGTTTTGTTTGTATAAAAACTTCCCATATTTCTAAATTACTCATAGCAAATTTTTTGTGGTATTCTTAATGATTGATTTTTTCTTTTTGTTGCTGGGCGTAAGCTATTGCTGCATCTTTCACCCAAGAGTTTTCTCTTTGAGCTTTTCTTTTGGTTTCTAGCCTTTTTTTATTACAAGGACCATTTCCTTTTAGCACTTCCATAAATTCTTCCCAAGGTAGTTCGGAAAACTCATAATGTCCAGTTTCTTCGTTGAATTTCAAATTTTTGTCTGGTACTTTTAGTCCCAAAAATTCTGCTTGAGGCACTGTAACATCTACAAATCTTTGTCTAAGAGAGTCATTACTTTCTCTTTTCACTCTATAATTCATGGATTTTTGTGAGTTAGGCGACGAATCATCATTCGGTCCGAACATCATAAGTGCCGCCCACCAAAATCTATCCAAAGCATCTTGTGCCATCTGTTTCTGTTCTTTTGTTCCTCTGCAAAGTGTCATCAAAATTTCGTAACCCTGTCTTTGGTGGAAACTTTCTTCTTTACAAATCCTAACCATCGCTCTGGAATACGGCCCATAAGAATTTCCCATCAACATTACTTGATTCATGATGGCTGCTCCGTCCACCAACCAACCGATAGCACCTATATCTGCCCAAGAAAGTGCAGGATAATTGAAAATTGAAGAATATTTTGCTTTTCCGGCAAGCATATCATTATAGACAGCATCTCTATCAGCATTCAGACTGCCATCATTAAGTGTTTCTGTTGCCGCATACAAATACAGTCCATGTCCTGCTTCGTCTTGTATTTTTGCAAGTAGTGCCATCTTTCTCCTCAAAGAGGGAGCTCTGGAAATCCAATTGGCTTCCGGCAACATACCAACAACTTCGGAGTGTGCGTGTTGAGAAATCTGGCGAACCAATAATTTTCTATAATCTTCCGGCATTACATCTTTCGGTTCTACTTTGTTTTCCGACTGCACATAGTCTAAAAATTTTTGAATATCCATTTTATATAAATTCAATTTATGTATTAAAAAAATCTAATCTTCTTTCAGGTACAACCCCATTTTCCCATTACTATACTCTCCAGCTACGAATTTTATTTCGACATTGTTATCTCGAATTTCGTATTCTTTAAAGAAATAAATTTGTCCTTCAAAAGGTTCTATCACCTCCACTTTCCTATCGGAGCAATGCCAATAGTGATTCCATATATTCAGACCTTTTATTTTGAATTCTTTATTGTTTTCTATTATTGATTGAAATGTCCATTGAGCCATAATTCTAAATTTTAGTTAGTTGATTT
>JAFDZJ010000404.1 GCA_018266965.1 Bacteroidota bacterium | reverse complement strand
GGCCGAAGAATTTCTTTGAGCAATCATCAAAGCTACTATTCCGGTGCCGGTACCAATTTCCAAAATATTTTTCGCTGAAGAAACGCTGGACAAGGAACCGAGCAATACCGCATCTGTACCCACACGAAACACCAATGGCGATTGAGCTATCGAAAATTTTTGAAAACGAAAAGGTTTCATATACTATTTACAAATTGGTAGGTAGGGTTATTATGAATTTGGTATTGTATCCTAGTTCCGATGACACAGTAATATCCCCTTGATATTCTTGCACCATTCTTTTCACCATAGTTAGTCCCAATCCCATTCCGGAATTTTTGGAAGTAAAATTGGGTTCAAAAATTTTATCGTACATATCTTCTGGGATTCCTACACCATTGTCTTCTACAACTATCGAAATTCTCTTATTAATTTGTTCCAAATCTATATTAATGATGAGTTCTCTGTCTTCCGAAGCAGCTTGTTTGGCATTGGTAACTAGGTTAGTAATAATCCTATTGAGGTATATTTTATCCATTTTCAGTTCAATTTCTTTATTGGAGTGAATATAGATTTTGTCGTCATTGAAAATTTGCAGAATATTTTGTATTTCGACATTCAAAACAAATACCTCATCATGTTTGGTTGGCAATTGTGCAAACTGAGAAAAAGCTGTTGCAACGGTGGCTATCAAGTCTATTTGTTCTACAATTGCTTTGGATAGTTCGTGGGTCTTTTGGGTTATTTCTGGATCATTGGGGTCGAATTTTCTATCAAAATTTTGAATTCGTAATTTCATTGGTGTTAAAGGATTTTTCACTTCATGAGCAACTTGTTTTGCCATTTCCTTCCACGCAGCTTCTTTTTGTACCTGTGCCAACCTATCCTTTTGATCTTGGATTTGGAGTATCATTTTGTTATAAGCTTTTACCAGCGTTCCCAATTCGTCGTTTTGATAATAAGGTATAGGATCTATACTTTCGTTGAATAGGGTAAGTTTTCTTATTTTGGTGGAAAAATCCGTTAGTGTATTGGTAAGATTTTTGGATATATTCCAAGAAATCCACATACTGAAAAGTATAATGAGAGCATCTACCAATATGATGTATTTCAGATACTTATCAAAAAAATCCAAATATTTGGAGTCGTTGTAATAGTAGGGCAAATAGAGAATTGCAATAGGCTTGAGCATATTATTTTTCAGCAAGATGTAGGAGGAAGTTACATTGGATTTTGTCTTGGTACTATATGCTTGTCTATCGACTCTTTTTTGGGTTTTCAGTAATTGTTGGATGACATCATTTGGAATACTTTTATGGATATTATTATGCACATCTCTGCTGGACAATAGTAGTTTTCCTTGTAAGTCAAAAATGATAATATCTTGCTTGTTGATGTCCGAAATTTCCAAAATCTTATTTCGCAAAACGATGGGCAAATCTTGAGTTTGCATTTCTTTGTGGCTAAGAGCATAATCGAAAGCACCTGTAATTTCTTCGGAATTTTTCAAGAGTTCAGCTCGGATTTCTTCATTCAGATGGTCTTTTAATATAAAATAGGACAAAAGTCCAGAGCCGAACACACTCAACAAACATATCAAGAGAAATCCTAGAAAAATTCTTTTCCTGAGGCTGTAACCTTTGTATTTATTTTTATAACCCATTTTGCTGTACTCGTAATAGCTTGGTGATATATTTTCCAATAATATCAAATTCCAAATTTACTTTGTCTCCTATTTTTATTTTTTTCATATTGGTAAATTCCCAAGTATATGGTATAATAGCAACGGAAAACTGTCCAATTTCGCTATTGGCAACCGTTAGGCTTATTCCATCTATGGTAATAGAACCTTGGGGTACTGTTACCAGATTGTCATCATGAACTATGGTAATAAAATAACTACCATCTCTGTTTTCTACCGATTGTACAATGCCGGTAGTATCCACATGTCCTTGTACAATATGTCCGTCCAACCTGCCGCCTAGTTTCATACATCTTTCTAGGTTTACTTCTGTGCCAACTGTCCAAAGTCCGAGGTTGGTTTTTTCCAATGTTTCGTCTATTGCGGTTACAACATATTCATTTTCATGTATAGCTACCACTGTAAGGCAAGTTCCATTGTGAGCAAGACTTTGGTCTATTTTCAATTCTTGGGTAAAAGGACAAGTGAGCGTGATGTCTATATTGGTATTGTTTTTTTCTATTTTTTTTACATTTCCTGTTGCTTCTATAATTCCGGTAAACATGATAATTTTTTAAAATAATTGATAGCCCAAAGGTAAGCTAAAAAATAATTTTAAATGTTAAAATAAGCGAATTCAAATTATAAATACAACTTGTTCATTGCTATTTATTGTTTGTAATTATAATTGGCTTGGAGTTAAAAATACATTTTTTTTCTTGGTCTGTTGTTGAATTTCATGCCATTTCTATTCTTATATTGAAATTATTTATTTTGAATTTAAACCTTTATAACAAGACAAAAAGATTATAAAAATATTAATTTTGGATAAAATTGATTAATTTAAGTCTTAGTTACTTACTTTTGTTAGGAAATTAGAAAAAATCCAAATGGCAAAAACGGTTATCTTATTTAGTATTCTATTTTTTCCTTCCTTACTATTCTCTCAAACCGAGAAAGATTCTTTACAGTTTCCAAAAGAAAAAAACTTATACAACACCAAGGATATGGCAGATGTATATCATTCTATATTTAAAAAACACAAAAAAACAGACACCATATCTAGTAGAAAAGCAGATTTTGCCATTTTACCAGCTGCGGGATACACTTTACAAACTGGTTTTGCAGGAGTAATAAGTGCCAATATGGGTTTCCACACCAAAAAAAATGAAAATCAAAAAATTTCCAACATCAATACCAGTGTTACCTACACCCAATACAAACAAATACTCGCTCCATTCTATGCAAATATTTGGTTTCCCAACAACCACTACAATTGGATAAGCGATATGAAATACATGGACTATCCTTCGGATGTCTATGGTCTCAACAGTAGAAGATTGAGTACAGATGCCAATTCCAATGAAGGCTATGGTATTTCTTATCGATTTGTGAAAATCCACGAATCTGTTTTGAGGACGGTGTTCGAGAATTTTTATTTAGGTGGAGGATTTTATTATGACCAATTTTGGGATATAAAAATAATAGACACCGAAGGAAACAGAGTAAACAGATTATTGACCAGACAGTTAAGTACCAACGAAAAAGCAGTAGGAGTGGTAGCCAAAGCTATGTACGACTCCAGACTCAACCAAATCAATCCTAGCAATGGTTGGTACGCCAATGTAGTTTTCAATCCTTCATTTTCATTTTTGGGTAGCACAAAAGATTGGTCCACTTTGCAAATAGATGTTAGAAAATATTTTCATTTTCCTGCCAATTCCCAGAATGTATTAGCATTTTGGGGTTTCGCTTGGCTTACTACTTCCAACAACCATCCTTCCTATTTATTTTTACCTAGTACGGCTTGGGACGACCAATACAATACTGGTAGAGGATATATCCAAAGTAGATTCCGAGGTAAAAATATGTTGTACTATGAAAACGAATACCGATTCAATCTAACCAAAAATGGATTGTTAGGAGGTGTGGTATTTGGGAATGTACAGACATTTTCCGGAGATTTATCCACAGAATACAGGAAGCTAATGGTTGGTTATGGATTAGGTTTACGAGTGAAACTTAACAAAAAAACAGGTACTAATGTTTGTATAGATTATGGATTTGGCGATTATAATTCTAGAGGATTTTTTGTAAATCTTGGTGAGGTTTTTTAAAACAAACAATATTCTATTTCCCTTTGAAATAATTGTCATTTCTATTTTTTACTAGTAACCAACTATGACATTGGACACAGGTATTCCCTCCGAATTCTGTCCAAGAAACTATAGACCAATAGGTTGCCCTTGGCACTGGTCTTCCATAGATAGCACCATCCCAAACAAATCTATTTC
>JAFDZJ010000403.1 GCA_018266965.1 Bacteroidota bacterium | reverse complement strand
TTCTTTGGGATTTCCATTGTACAAAATATCTCTTTCAACCATTTCTCCTGTGGTACAAATACTCAAAGCTCTGGTGGTAGGGATACCCAAATGGTGTATAGCTTCGCTCATCAGGAATTCTCGTACAGATGATCGAAGTGCGGCTCGTCCATCTCCAGCTCGAGAAAAAGGGGTTGCACCTGCTCCTTTCCATTGTATTTCGGTGGATTTTTTGTTTAAATTAATTTCTCCAGCATATATAGCTCTTCCATCTCCTAGTTGTCCTGCCCAATTCCCAAATTGATGTCCAGCATAAGCGGTTGCAAAAGGTTGTATTGTATGTGGTAAATTTTGTCCAACTAGGAAATCCAAATCATCTTTTTGAAACTTGCCCAATCCAATCTCCTCCGAAAGTTTTTCATTAAAATAAATTAATTGATATTGATGAAATTTAGCAGGATAAATCTTGCATATCAAGTAGTCGGAAATTTTTCTTTGCATTGGATTTTCGGAAAAATCTGTTGGAAAAATCTCCAAATATTTTTGGGTAATCTTATCTAAATTCATTCGAGATGGGTAATAAAAAAATCCTTTCCAACAAGTAGAAAGGATTTTTGTTTTTATTTGTTGAAGTCTATTTCGTCTGATTTTTGCAAATTGTCATTTACATTATCGGTTTTTTCGGTTTTTTTCTTGGTAGTATTGTCTGATTGTTTAGTGCTTTTCAATTCGTCCATTGTTTGTAGCCCACCTTCGTCGCCGTATCCACCATTGAGTCCTTGTAGCTCACCGCAACCTCCTTGCCAGTCAGATGGTTTTATAAATTTGTCTTCTGGAGAGACACCCAAAGTTTTGTCTGCCCAAACTTTTTTCATATAAATAGCCCAAATAGGTAATGCCATTTTTGCACCTTGTCCTTCTCCTGTACTTCGGAAGTGAGTGGCTCTGTCTTCCCAGCCTACCCAGACTCCTGTTGCCAAATTTGGAGTGATACCCACAAACCAACCATCGGAATTTTCTTGGGTAGTTCCTGTTTTACAGGCTATTTCCACTCCTTTGCTGATTCCTCTTCTGGAAAGTTCGCCGGAAGCTGTACCATATTCGGCAACACCACGCATCATTTCTATCATGGCAAAGGCGTATTTTTCGTCCATTACTTCTCGTTCTAGAGGTTTTACTTCTTTTATCAATCTTCCGTTGGCGTCTTCAATTCTCCAAAGCATCTCAGGTTTTATATAATTTCCATAATTAGCAAATGTACTATACGCACCCAACATTTCGTAAATGGTAATTTCCGATGAACCCAGTGCGGTGGAAAGATTATTAGGAATGTCTTCTGTAACTCCTAAATCTTTTGCCAATCGTGCAACATTTTTGGGACCAACTTCGTTCATTACTCTTACAGCAACCGGGTTTAGAGATTTTGCCAAAGCATCTTTCATGGTATAGGAACCACCACCTTCGGAAACTCTCCACCCTCCTTGCACAAAATCCGCATTGGAAATAACAGAACAAGGAGTTTTACCCAAATTCATAATTGCTGTTGCATATACAAAAGGTTTGAAGGTAGAGCCAACTTGTCTTTTTCCTTGTTTGATGTGGTCATATTGAAAAAACTCCCAATTGATACCACCTACCCAAGATTTTATTTCGCCAGTTGCAGGTACCATAGACATTAGTCCAGCTTGTGCAATTTGTTTGTGGTAACGAATGGAATCCCAAGGAGTCATCTCAACTTCTTCTTCGCCATTCCAAGTGAATTTGGTCATTTTGGTTGGCGTATGAAAATCCATCATGATAGAGTCTTCCGGAACACCGGCAGCTTTTTGTTGCTTGTATCTACCTGTCCTTTTTACGGCAGCCATCATAATATTATTAACTTGATTGTCTTTTAGGTAATAAAATGGAGCTCCTTTTCTTCCTCTTTGTTCTCTATCGAAGCTGGCTTGTAACTGTGTCAAATGCTCTTTCATAGCTTCTTCTGCATATATTTGCATTTTGGAATCCAATGTTACATATATTTTCAGACCATCTCTATAAAGGTTGAGTGATTTTCCTTTTTCTTTCTCGTATTCTTGCAGATAAGTGTTGATTTCTTTTCTTAAATAAAATTTGTAATAAGCCGAATATCCTTCGTCAACAGATTTTACTGGTTGATAATCAATTTTTACAGGAGTAGCTTTTGCCTGATCGCAAACGGCTTGGTCTATGTAGCCTGTTTTTAGCATTTGGTCTATTACTACATCTCTTCTTTCTTTGGCTCTTTCCGGAAATCTTTTAGGGTTGTTTTTCACAGGATTTTCCAACATGGCAACAAAAGTTGCTGCTTCTGGCAATGTTAATTCCTTGGTTGTTTTATTAAAATAAATTCTAGAAGCCATTTCTACTCCGTTGGCATTGTTGAGGAAATCGAATTTGTTGAAATACATGGAGATAATCTCTTCTTTGGTGTATCTTTTTTCCAAACTAACAGCAACCACCCATTCTTTTAACTTTTGAAAAGCTCTTTGAAATTTGTTTTGTGAAACTCTTTGTGTAAATAATAATTTTGCTAATTGCTGGGTAATCGTTGATCCTCCACCTCTTCCACCACCATATACAACAGCTCTTGCAATGGATTGTAAATCTATACCAGAATGTTCTTTGAATCTCTCATCTTCTTTTGCTTGTAGTGCATAGATTAGGTAAGGAGGCAAATCCTTGTAGGTAATGGGAAGTGTTTTTTCTTTTTCAAATGAACCTAATTTTACCCCATCTGCAGAAAAAATTTCCGAGGCTACATATATATCGGGATTTTCCAATTGTTTTACCTCTGGCATCTCTCCTAAAAATCCTTGTGAGACAGCAAAAAAGAGTGCAGCTATACCAATTACTACTGCAAAAAATGCTGTCCAAATAAGTTTTACCCATCTTTTCCATCCTGTATTGGATTTCTTTGGAGGTAGTGGAAATTTACTATTACTAGTGTTTTGTGTTTTTTCCATTGTTTGTCTTTGGGTTTACTTGTTCTATTTTTATTCCTATATCTTCTATCCCTGGTAATTTGTCTAGCCTCATTGCTTGTGTAATCCCGATATTATATTTTCCATTTTTCGGAAAGTTATAATTCAATTTGTATTGGAAAAGTGTTTCTTTGGTTTCGCCAAATCCACTACCTATCCATTTTCCATTGGGTTGAGCCAGGATATAATTTACCGTATCTATTTTTTTAAAATCTCCTTTTTCATTGGATAATTTTACAATAAACCGAATATTGCTATATGGGTAATCGTTGTTATTTCTTACTACAAATATAATATTTTTTGGATTTTGAACATC
>JAFDZJ010000402.1 GCA_018266965.1 Bacteroidota bacterium | reverse complement strand
TTCCGGCAGACGGAATGCAATCGGCAAAAATTTATACCTTGTACTTTAACTAAATAATCAACTTCAGTATGCCGGGCGGGACGGAATTCTATTATCCGCACTTCGCCAACCTGTACCGTTGGCTGTCATGGTAGACAGACCCTTTAAAAATCAAATCAAAAAACAAATGAAAATTCTAATCACAATTCTGACTGCTATCGCAATCTCAACATCCGCATTTTCCCAAGACAGCGATTCAACTCTTCCAAAAATTGTAAACGACACTTTATTTTCAACAAGTGGCTATAAAATTGTAGAGGGACAAGAAATCAAAATAGGAACGGGTGCTATGCCTGACGGAGACTTCAAATTTATTAGACGCAATTCTGCATCACTTTTCAATTACACTTCAACCAACGGTTATCAAAATCAGGCAAACGCTGCTAATGCTTTTCCACGTAGTCAGGCTGGACTGAAATACAAAATCAAAGCGGTTGAAAAAAGAGGAAACAAAAAACGGGGCTATGTATATTATGCAAAAATTGGGGCTGGACTAATTAACTATGAAATTGATGTTGAAAATGCAATTTCATCTGGAGAGCTTAATGTGCCTGACGAGTTCAAACCTAAATCAAAGACAACACCTGTTGTAGTTGAAGTCAAACAACAAGTTAGTGTCGCTGACGAGTTGACAAAACTTAAGAAATTATTTGACGATGGAGTTTTGACAAAAGAAGAGTATGAAGCTCAAAAGAAAAAATTGTTAGAGAAAAACTAATCGCATGACGAGAACCACGAACAGCCAACATGGGGTTTGCTGCTATGCTGGCTGACGAACAAATCCTCATCTTTTGTTCGGTATCAACAGCGGTTCGGGCTGACCGAATTCTATTCGGTTTTAGTTCTTATCTTCAACAACAGTAATTCTATTGGGCTTCAGTTCCGGGATGGACATTATAAAATACCAGCACAGCAGCAAGCCCTGTTCGTTGTGCGTCATGTGACCGCAGCCTTTCGACTATCTACTAATTTTAAATAGAAACCAAAATGCTAAAATTAACTCTTACTATTCTAATTATATCGAGTGTGCTTTTCGCAGATGCTCAAGTGAAAAAAATAATTGCAACCAAACCAGTTACAAAAACCAATACTATTAAGGCTACGACTACTGTTGAATCAAAAGAAAGTTTATTCAAAAAATTAAGAAGTCAGATTTTGGCATTTGGCGATAGCGTACGTAATGTAAGCTATTCACTTGAAGAAAATACTATTACTATACAATACGATGGTTATGATGGAAAAAAAGTGACGCAGTTTGTAAATAATCTTGACGCAGATGCATTTACATGGGAGATATTGAATAATGCCTTAAAATTTAATATGGTTTCATCTGACCAGGATAAATATGCACAAAAAAGGCTCCTTATTGACAAAGCAAAATTTTTAGAGGCGCAGATGAGGTGGTTAAATTTTTTTCCCGAAGATAAAAACTTGCCAGCTGATTCTTTAAATAGACGCACTTTTCAAACAACGATGCATGGTAATCCAGCAGCATTATTAGATACTAATACACTTGAGATTTATTTTCAAAATAATAAAACCTCTATTGAATTTAACTTTAGTAAAATCAGCACTGAACCAAACTTTCAGGAAAAAATTGCTGGACTTTACAGAAAACTGATAGTTACTTGCAAAAAAGAAAATAGCTCATCCCAATAAGCTAACTATTATGAAGTATATATTATCATTTACCCTCTGCATATTTTCTCTGTTTTGCTTTGCACAAGGAACATATATCACAGCCAAAGTAGCCGGCTCTGGTCGGCTTCTTGCTTTTTGGAATGATAAAAATTTAAAGAAGAATGAAAAAGGCGAAGTTGTACGAGGTACACCAATAGCCAATAATATGCTTAAACCGCAAGGAAATAATTTAAACATCGCTTTTGAGAAAGGAGGAGTTCTCGAATTCAATAGTAAGGGAGAAGTAATAAAAGGTACGCTTGGTGCTACATATAATTTAACAACAACAACAGGCATGGTGAAATCGTTTGATGAGGGTACAGAGGTTGTGTTTAATGCAAAAGGTCAGGTTCCTTTGGAAACTCAATCAACGAAGGAAAAATATGGAGATGTATGTTCCTTCAGTACAAAGGCATACACAGATGTTCCATTGTATTGTAAAAGTGCAATCCACAATGAAATGAATGCTAACTATATTTCAGGAGGAATGGTTGCAAAAGCAAACGTTGAATTTTTCCCATGTGGTTTTGCAGGAATTAAAGCTAAAAAAAACTCTACTATTGAATTCTTTTCTTCGGAATATGGACCATGGATAATAAAAGATGAAGAACATAGGGAGCCTCAAGTCAAACTTAATAATTGCGTTTCTGGAACGGTTCAAAAAATGACAATTGACGGCTCTTATTCTTTATATATGTATGGTTCGGGATATTCAATTGAATTTCCTGATGGAACAGAAATAGAATTTGAACCTGCTCTTATGCGTCCTGCTATTTATTTAAACATTTTTAATTGGGTTGTCACTGCTAAGCTTGGACAGGATGCAAATATTCCAACCTTGGGCTTAGTAAAAAAGGGTAAAACAATTCGAGGACATTATTCGACCAAAGACGGTGCACAGCCATCGCAAGGGTATTTGACAGTGGAAGACAATTAACAAATAACAACACGAACGCACAACAAAAGTATTTGCAAAAACAGGGTTTTACATTGTAACATCAACTATGTGCAGGCATCAGCAACGGTTCGGGCTCGACGTTCAATTTTCAGCTTTAGTTCATAACTTCAACAGCATATTTTCAATTGGGCATTTGTACCGGGCTGGACAATCAATGAATTCCCTGCCTTCGCAAATACTCGAACGTTACCTGCTATGTTAGAAAGACGACCATACAAGACAACGACACGTTTTGACGGACTAACTTCTGAACTTTGCAGGAAAACGGGGAAGCTGAAAACCGACCAGAGTAGGCAGAAACAAAAAATAATGAAAAGATGAAAAATTTTCAATGTAAAAAGTGTAGCACGCACTTAACAAGTGCTTCGACACCAAGTGCTTTTAATTGCCCAGGTGGCGGACATCACCAATGGACAAACCTCGGTGATGTTGGAACAACCAATTACCAATGTAAGAAATGTGCATTGTTGGTAAAATCTAAAAGCACTCCAAGTGCATTCAATTGTCCATCAGGTAGCCATCATCAATGGACAAAACTTTAAGACTTATCTGTGGTGGCTTCGCCACCACAGATTTTTTTAACCTTTTTGTAATTATATTATGACAGAAACAGAAAACAAAACAGCCGAAAGCATACAACAACTTTTCAAAAGTTCTGAAAGCGTTAGAATACCAGCCTATCAACGTGCATATAGTTGGGAAAAAAAACAATGCACCCAATTTTTAGAAGACCTTTTGGAACAAAAAGGCAAAAAATACTATTTGGGGCAGTTCCTTTTTGAAAAGGACGGAAACACTCTTTTTATAATTGACGGACAGCAAAGACTTACAACGACAATTCTGTTTCTTTCTGCAATTGCCAAAATCAAAATTCTAAAAGGCGAAAATATTGACAGCATTAGAGAAATCTATTTGACAGACGTATTCAAGACTATTGATGACGACCAAGTAATTTTCA
>JAFDZJ010000401.1 GCA_018266965.1 Bacteroidota bacterium | reverse complement strand
ATTGTTTTATTTTCAACTGCCTTATTTAGTTTTACCAAATTTTGATAAACTACTCTTCCTGCACCAAGGTTCATGTGTCCCACTTCGGAATTTCCCATTTGACCTTCCGGCAAACCTACAGCTAATCCACTAGCTTCCAAAGTTGTATTGGGAAAATTTTTCAGAAAAATATCCATATTCGGAGTCTGTGCCTGTGAAATGGCAGACACACTGGGATTAGTCCCAATTCCCCAACCATCAAGGATACATAATATTGCTTTTTTTGACATGATTTTTTTGAGTTTAAATAAAATTAAAAAATTTTTTAATAGTTAAATGATAATAATCATTCCTTTTCTTTCCAGGCTTTCAAATTGATGAAACGAATTAATACAAGTCCAATGGCGAAAAATAAAGACATGGATAGTGCGGAAAACCTCATGTTATGGTACTTCTCAATCATTGTAGCGAATATGAAAGTACCTAGTATAATGGCTAATTTTTCCAATACATCATAAAAACTGAAATAGGTTGTATTGTCCATAGAGTCTTCCGGCAACAATTTGGAATAGGTGGATCGAGACATGGCTTGTAATCCTCCCATTACCAAACCGATAATACCAGCAATTCCGTAGAATTGATATTCGACATTTGGATTTTCTTTGTTGAGATAATATGCCGAAAGACAGGCTACAATCCACAAAACAATAGCAATAGAAATCACATTTTTATTTCCAATAATGGTAGAAAGTTTAGAAAAAATTATAGCACCTATTATTGCCTCAATCTGAATAACCAATAGCGTTAATATTAATTTATCCTGCTCTAAGTTGATTTCGGATTTCCCAAACAAAGTCGCCATTAGGAAAATAGTTTGCATTCCTACTGAATAGAAGAAAAAACTAGATAAAAAGAATTTTAAATTTCTATCCTGGAAAAGGATATTTCCTATCTTGAATAATTCTTTGAAACTTTGTCTG
This sequence comes from Bacteroidota bacterium, assembly GCA_018266965.1. Taxonomy (GTDB): domain Bacteria; phylum Bacteroidota; class Bacteroidia; order Flavobacteriales; family Weeksellaceae; genus Amniculibacterium. The sequence goes on along the minus strand of JAFDZJ010000401.1, from coordinate 12,202 downwards.
GCAATATCGATATAAAAAGAAATATTGTCCCTTAAAACCATAAAAATACCTCCTTGATTTTCGTGTTTTAGAAAAATATTTTTGTAATTTAATAATACCAAATCTTTGGGTAACTTGTCTTTGATATTCCCAAATTGAGGTAGATATTTGAAGGTATATTGAGAGAAACCAAACCACCAAGCTCCTGTAATAAGGAAGCTCAATCTGGTATAGATGAGTGCTTGTTCATCGGTTTTTGCCAAAAATTTTATGAGTACCAAACAAATAACCACCAATATCACAGAACCAATATACCCATAGACATAACCTTTTGCAGAAAGAGCATCTTGCTTGTCCCGAGTGGCAATATCCGGCAGAAAAGAATTGTAAAAAACCAAAGATCCCCAAAATCCAACACTGGCAGTAATACTGAATAATATCCCAAAAAACACATTGTGCATATTGGTAAACATTGCTAAACCCATACAAGATGTTGCTCCCAAATAGGCGAAAAATTGTAGAAAAGATTTTTTATTTCCAATAGTATCTGCCAAAGAAGACAAAAACGGAGAAAGCAATACCACTATCAGAAAAGAAACGGTTAATGAGTAACCATATACTGCATCGGGTTGATAGGATTTGCCAAAAATGGTTATGAGGTTTCTTACTGGGACATCTATCCATTTCCCGGTAGTTGCAACAAATTCCTTTTTCTCATGAGAAGTAGTGATGATAGAGAAATAGATAGGAAATATAGTAGAGGTAATTACCAAAGAATATACCGAATTTGCCCAATCGTAAAAAGCCCAAGCTTTCATTATTTTGGGATTGTTTTTTATATTTTGTGGGTTTTCCGACATAATTTTTATAAAGTTTAAGAAAACAAAAATAAAAAAAATCCATCAAGAAAAATGATTGTATAACCATAATTTCTTGATGGATTTTTATTTATATTTTTAAGATTGTCTATTGCAAAATCTGTCCAAATTACTTTCATTTCTACCAATTTGTAGCAATTTTTTCCAAATCATCTTGAGATTTATATTTTCCATTTTTTAAATCTTGTTCGGATTTTTCAATTCTAGTAACAAGTTCTTCAACTGTAAATGGTCTTAATTCTAAATTATTTTCTTTTTCGAATTTTTTTAAAATATAACTCTCAATCTTCTCAAAAACGCTTTCATCCTGTAATTGAGCAAGATATGTAATTAAATTTAATTTTCTAGTTTCCAAATTCATTATTATATTGCTTAATTTATATAAATTTATTTGTTTACAAATCTTGAATTTGTTAGAATATATCAATACAATTCTGTTATCAAACTAAATACTATTATTGCATATTTTCTATTACAATAGCAGAAGCACCGCCTCCTCCATTACAGATGGCAGCAGCTCCATATTTACCATTATTTTGTTTCAAAACATTAATGAGTGTAACAATAATCCTAGATCCAGATGAACCTAGTGGATGACCTAGAGAAACCGCTCCACCATTCACATTTACTTTGGTTGCATCTAAACCTAAAATTTTATTATTAGCCAAACCTACAACAGAAAAAGCCTCATTGAACTCAAAAAAATCTATATCGGATACCGACAATCCTGCTTTTTGCAAAGCAATTGGCAATGCTTTTGCCGGTGCTGTCGTGAACCATTCTGGCTCTTGAGCAGCATCTGCATACGCAACAATTTTCGCTAATGGTTTCAATCCTAATTCTTCCATTTTTTCTTTGGACATCAATACCAATGCAGAAGCACCATCATTAAGGGTCGAAGCATTGGCAGCAGTTACAGTTCCGTTTTCTCTTTGGAAAACTGTAGGAAGTGTAGCAATTCTATCGAAGTTTACAGATTTATATTCTTCATCTTCTGCAAAAATAATAGGTTCTCCTTTTCTTTGTGGGATTTCTACTGGTACAATTTCATTTGCAAATTTCCCTTCACTCCATGCTTTTGCTGCTCTTTTGTAAGATTCAACAGCAAAATTATCTTGATCTTCTCTGGTTAGTTGATATTCTGCAGCACATTTTTCTGCACAAACTCCCATGTGAACTTTGTTATAGACATCAGTAAGTCCATCTAACACCATTCCGTCTTGCATTTTCACATCGCCTAGTTTGGTAGCATTTCTAGCAGCAAAATAATGAGGAACTTGGCTCATGTTTTCCATACCTCCAGCTACAATTACTTCTCTATCACCAGCTTTTATAGCTTGTGAAGCCAACATTACAGCTTTCATTCCGGAAGCACAAACTTTGTTCACAGTGGTTGCAGGAGTTTCTATCGATAGATTTGCACCAATTGCAACTTGCCTTGCTGGAGCTTGTCCTTCACCAGCTTGTAAAACATTTCCCATATATATTTCCTCTACCAAGGAAGGATTGATATTGGCTTTTGCCAATGCTCCTTTTACCGCTGTCGCTCCCAATTTTGTAGCAGGCACTGTGGATAAACTTCCCATAAAACTCCCCATTGGAGTTCTAGCAGCAGATACGATGAATACTTCTTTCATAAATTTATGATTAATCTGTTATTTATTAATTATTATATCTTTTTGAAGTGCCAATTTACAAAAATTCAAGCACACAAAAAAAATAATTTAAGCAAATGATAATCAAACAATTATAAAAAAACACTCAACTTATAAATAAGATAAAAATTCAATCTATTGGTTGAAATATGGCTAAAACATAACACAAATGTTATTAAAAACAAACATCTGACCGATATGAAAATCCTCCAAATTCAACTGATGAGTATTTTTTTGACAGAAATAATATTTTCAAAATTGAAATTTCTATTTGTATCTGCCTCCAATAAATTTACAAAGTAAAATATTAAAAATAATATTTTTTTGTATTATATTTGAAATCATTTTTTTTATACAAATACCATGAGTAGATTAAACGGCGTTGGAGTAGCTTTGATAGCGCCTTTCAATGAAGATTTGAGTGTAGATTTTGATTCATTAACACGACTAATTGATTATAATATTAATAATGGAACTGGGTTTCTTGTTGCACTGGGTACAACAGCAGAAGCTGCTACACTTTCCACCGAAGAAAAAAAACAAGTTACCGAGCATATCATAAAAGTTAATAACGGTAGATTACCTTTGGTATTAGGTATTGGAGGTAACAACACTTTGGAAGTGAAAAATCAAATAGAAACTACTAATCTTTCCGATTTTGATGCTGTACTTTCGGTATCTCCTTATTACAACAGACCCAACCAAGAGGGATTGTACCAACACTACAAAGCTCTTGCATCAACAGGAAAAAATATCATCATCTACAATGTACCCTCCAGAACAGGACAGAATTTGGAAGCACAAACAACAATAAGGTTAGCTGAAGAATTTCCAAATTTAATTATGATAAAAGAAGCCGCTCCTAATATTCTTCAATATTTTGATATATTAAGAAAGAAACCAAAAAATTTCCAATTACTTTCGGGCGATGACGAGTTTACTTTACCCGTAACATTGGAAGGAGGAAATGGTGTATTTTCTGTTATTGCACAAGCCTATCCCAAAGAATTTTCGACTATGGTACAATTGGCAAAGGACAGAAAAGTAGATGAAGCCTACGCTATCCACAACAAATTAGTAGAAATAACCAGACTTATATTTGCAGAAGGAAACCCTGCCGGTATAAAAACCGTATTAGCAGAAATGGGAATTATAAAAAATTACCTTAGATTACCTTTGGTTGCTGCATCTGAAAGTCTGCAATCCAAAATAAAACAAGAAATGAATTCCATATAAATTTTCAAAAAATAAAAACATCATTCTGAACTTATAAGAATGATGTTTTTTATGAAAAAAAATGCTACAATTTGCGATTGCCGACACAACCAAAATACCAATTATACAGGATTTAGCACAACAGTCTTGGAAGGAGGCGTATAAAGAAATACTATCTCCCGAACAGATAGATTATATGCTTTCCAATTTCTATGCTACTTCCACTTTGGAAAACCAAATAACAGACCTACCCGACTATCTTTATTACTTGATAAAATATAATGATAATTGGGTAGGATTTTTTGCTATAGAACTTCATTATGAACCTAGTACAACCAAACTACACAAATTGTATCTATTACCCGATGCAAAAGGTTTGGGATTAGGAAAAAAGGCAATTTATTTCATTCAAGATATTGCAAATGACTACATGGACAATAGGATTATTTTGAATGTAAACAAATACAACAATGCAAAATTTTTCTATGAAACATTAGGTTTCACCACTTATGATTCAGGGATATTTGATATTGGAAACGGTTATGTAATGGATGATTTTTTAATGGAAAAAATAATAATTTTAAAAGTCCCGTAGGGACGACCTTTTGGTAGAAAAAAAACAATAATCAAAACAAGCTCCGTAGGAGCGACCTTTTGGTAGGGACGACCTGAAATTATCTCTTATTTTTTCCTATCAAAATTTTTATTTTTCACTTTTTTGAAACCCAATTCTTGTCTTTGTGCATTTTTTGGTTTCTGGTTATTATTTCTTTGTCCAGGGTTGAAAGGTTTGTTGTTGCTATCTCTTTTTTGCACCACAAGATTATCGGTATGAAAAGGATGATCTTTCACAACAGGTATTTTTTTCCCAATTAATTTTTCGGTATTTTTCAAATTAATCAAATCCAATCCATCAACGAAAGAGATAGAAGTACCCGCAGAACCAGCTCTACCAGTTCTGCCTATCCTATGAACATAAGTTTCGGACACATCGGAAAGTTCAAAATTAATAACGAATTTCAATTCGTCTATATCAATACCTCTTGCAGCAATATCAGTTGCAACAAGTACTCTTGTCTTTCCGGATTTGAAATTGGACAAAGCGTTTTGTCTGGCATTTTGAGATTTGTTACCATGTATAGCTTCTGTAATTATCCCGTTTTGTTGTAGTTTTCTTGCAATTTTGTCTGCACCGTGCTTTGTCCTAGCAAAAACTAAAACAGAATCTTTCACCGATGTTTTCAGGATGTGAGAAAGTAATTCTAATTTGTTATCTTTTTCAACAAAATAGACGGATTGCTGTATGGTATCCGCAGTTGAAGACACCGGAGTAACCTCTACTTTGATAGGATTGTTAAGTATTGTAGATGCCAATTGTTGAATTTCGTTTGGCATGGTTGCGGAAAAAAATAGGGTTTGTCTTTTTTGTGGTAATAGTTTTATTATTCGTTTTACATCGTGTACAAATCCCATGTCCAACATCCTATCAGCTTCGTCTAGAACAAAAATTTCTAATTGTTTAAGAGAAATTATACCTTGTCCTATAAAATCCAATAATCTTCCGGGAGTTGCCACCAATATATCCACACCATTTTTTAGGGACTTTTCTTGGTTACCTTGTTTTACTCCTCCGAAAATTACCAAATGTTTCAGGGAAATAAATTGTCCATAAGCTTTTATATTCTCTTCTATTTGTATTGCTAACTCTCGGGTTGGAGTAAGTATAAGAGCTTTTATATTTTTGTGTTGAAGGTTTTTTTGAGATAGAATTTGCAGTATCGGAATGGAGAATGCGGCAGTTTTTCCGGTACCTGTCTGTGCACAACCTAAAAAATCTTTTCCTTTTAATATTTCTGGTATTGCTTGTGCTTGTATTGGTGTAGGTTGTTGGTATCCTTGTTTTTCTATCGCTTTTTGGATAGTTGGTAATAGTGGTAGTGTTGTAAAACTCAAAGAAGTTATTTTTATGTTAATGAAAGTGCAAAGATAGAGTTAATAATTTAGAAAATGGTTGATTGTATTTTTTGATTTTTGGGTTAAAGGAAAATATAATTTTTGAGACTTTGTTGAAAAATCTTCAAAAAAATCACTACCCTATTTCCTAGCCCAGATGGAAGTGGCATCCTTTTTATTTTTTTTATTCAGAAGAATTGTTGTAAAAAAAATAAAAAGATAGAACGGACAGCTGGACGAGTATTGTAAACTTGGAAAATCCTTGTTGCTCCTAATCAATAATTATTTGTTTTTTATAAATTTCAGTTTTTCTGAATTTATCTCTATGATATATATTCCTTTTTCTAAATGGGAAATATCGATTGTTGTTTTGGGTTGGTATATTCCTTTTTGTATCAATTGTCCGGTGCTGAAAAATAATTTGTATGGTGTATTTTTGATAATTCCCTGAATAGAAATTTCGTTGTGTGCAGGGTTAGGATAAATGAGTATTTCCGAATTTCCTTTTATTTCTTGTGTGGATAGGCTATTGTCTTGTTGTACAATAGAATTGCTTTCTAGGATTTGGTATTCATAATTGAATTCAACAGAGCTTACTGAAAAACTAATTGGTAGTGTAAAATACTGGTTATTAATAGTATTTTCGAGTTTGAAATATGCTACTTCTCCATTGTTTCCATTCACTTTTATTGGCAATGGCATTTTGAAAAAGGAAACGGAAGGATGACTTGTAGTTTGTGATGCTAAAATTGTAATTGACTGCAAATTAGTTGCTTGTTTCCATTTTATAGTATAAATTGGATATCCTTCTCCATAAATCCACTGGTTGAAAAATTCTGTAAAATCTTTTCCTGTGGAGAGCAACAAAGAGTTATTGAGATCCGAAGTTACAGCATATTTATATGCCAAATTTGGTCGGGACATATAGTCTTTTATGGCTTGATAATAATTGACATCGCCCAAAATCCATTTGATCATTCTGGCTACAAAACCACCTTTGGAATAGGTTAGTCTGCCAGAAAACAAAGTGTTTTGATTGCCCAAATTGGAATCACTCACATAAACACTTCCTCCTGGAGAACTGGTAATAAAGTTTTTTTGTCCTTGCAGGTAGCTCAAAAATTCGGTTGGTGTCATCAGAAGTTTTTCATTTGCAAGATGTTCTCCAAAAACAGCAAAACCTTCGTTGAGCCACAAATCATTCCAAGCTCCACAAGTGATTTTGTCGCCAAACCATTGATGAGCCAATTCGTGGGCGACAACTCTCCTAGGAAAAGCATTCATAGAGGACATAGTTTGGTGTTCCATACAGACTCCGTTGTAGCCAAATTCCATGTGTCCATATTTTTCATTTCGGAAAGGGTAAGGTCCGAAATAATTTTCGAAGGTATTCATGACCTGTTTGGTCCATTCTATATCCGACATGGTAGATGTATTGGCTGCTGTAGAAGGGTAAATATAATTGACGAATGGAAAAGGAGGATTTCCAATAACATCATTTATTTTCACAAAATTGGTAATAGAAAAGGCAATGAGATAGGCTGCGGTTGGATATTGGGTTCTCCAAAATGTTAGTTTGTTGTTTCCAATAGTAGTTTCTGAAATTAGTTTCCCATTGGAAGCAACAGAATATTGAGAAGGAGTAGTAATTTTCATATCGAATTTTTCGATTTTGTCATTCATACTTTGTTTGGTTGGAAACCAATCTTGCGCTCCGTAAGGTTCGGAAAGTGTACTCATTACAGGAACTCCACTCTGGTTGTGTACCGCAAAAGCATCACCACTAGGATCCGGAATTCCTGCATAATTAACAGTTAATGAATCCAAAGTAGCTGCTGGTATATTGACCGGAAAATCTATTTTCAGTTCTTTGGTTGGCAATTGAGAAAAAGTAATGTTGGCACCATGATAAGTTACAGAAGAAACAACCAATTGGTTAGTAAAATCAAAATAGATGCTGGACATACTAGCATTTGGAATAAAGTGAGAGGTAACAGCACTGGTTATATAATTGACAGCAGGATCCAAAGTAGCCTCCATTCTTTGATACCTCAAATCATAGTTTTGGGTATTGGGATTGTTGTTGTACAGCAACATTTTCTGAAAGTTGGATTTTTGCTCTTTTAGTGGGATAAGTTGAAATTCATCTTGCTGTGCAAACAAAAATGTTGAAAATATAATGGTGAAAAACCAAGAGATTATAGTTTTCATTATCTAAAATTATACACCAAAGATAATGAAATTAATACTAAAACATTGTTCTAATGAAGAGAACTGATAAAATACTGATTTTTTAATTAAAAAATTAATAACGCAAAATCTTCTTAATTATTTTAAAATTTTAATTCTGTAAAAATAGTTTACCCATCAAAAGCTTACAAAGAAAGTGTAGGTTCCAATATCATTTCCATTCTCTTTTTCACCATATCTACCGAACCAGAGAAATTATTAACCAATAAGGAAAATGTTAGTATCCTACCGGAGTAGGTTTTTATATAACCGGACAAGCATTTCACTTTGTTCAGTGTCCCTGTTTTTGCAAAAATTTGTCCATTTCCATTATTATAAACAAACATTTTTTTCAGGGTTCCGGATTGTCCCGCAATTGGTAATGAGTCAAAATAATTTTTAAAATATTTTTCATTCATTATAGAAGAAAGAAATTTCACTTGTGCCATTGGTGTTACAGTATTGGCTCTAGAAAGTCCACTTCCATCGATATAACTAAATCCTTGAGTATCGAATCCGTCTTGTAGAAGATGTTCTGTAACTACTTTTTTACCAGATTCCAACGATTGGTCGCCAAGTTTTTGAAATCCAACCATCCTTAATATTGCTTCTGCCAAACCATTATCGCTATGTTGATTGGTGTAATAAACGACATCGTTGAGGTCTGGAGAACGATACGATGTTACTAACATTCTATTTTCCAATTGGTTGTCTATAATTTTATTCTCAACTTTTCCGGTAATTGCAATACCACTTTTGATCATTGATAATCGAAGCGAATTAGCCAAAGAAACAGGAGGGTCAGGAATTTTTGTGTGTAGTACAGTCGGGTTATAATCTTCTGTATATACCATTTTTTTGATATATGGCGACATATAGAAATATCTCTTAACAGGAGCATCAAAAGGATTTTTTTGTTTTACAATCAACTTTTCTTTGCTTGGATCAATATCCTTTGTACTTCCCATCGGCAAATAATAACTACCCTGATCTAGCCAAACAATATTCTCCGGTAGGTTTGGGTTTTTATTTATTTTGAAAACAGCAGTCTGAACAATAATATTTCCATTGACTTTCTTGATTCCTTTTTCCGCCAATGCAGCAACAAAATCCATTGATATCATGCCATAACTAGTTGCTCCAGCTTTACTTGTTCCTAAACTAGGATCACCACTTCCTATGAGATACAAATTCCCATTCAATACCCCGTTTTCATCTATAACACCAGAATATTCCAATTGTGTGAGCCATTGAAAACCAGTACCCAAAAATGAAAAAGCAGTTTCTGTTGTTAGCAATTTTGTGGTAGAAGCTGGTACTAATGGTTGATTTTCGTTATAGGAATTTATAACTTTTTTGGATTTCGGATCATAGACTACAAAACCCCAATTGGCATTTCTCATCACTGCATCGGATTGCATACTGGAAAGTGTAAGTCCTAACTGTTCCGTTGGAGATAATGGTTTTTCGGTAATGGAAACCGGAGAAGTCAAATTGGTAGAAGCAATATCCGCATTGGATTGCGAAGTTGGTGATGTTCTATATATAGCTCCTGCACTAGAAGCCGCAGTAGTATAGATAGAAGAATTGGGAGATTCCGACATTTTTCCTTGACTTGAAAAAAGTGAGCCGGTAAAAATTGCTATTGAAAATAATATTTTTGGTAAGGTCATTTATACTTAATGAAATTAATATTTTTCTACCAGGATTATATCAACCAAATACAAAAGAAAAATATGATGGTTCAAAAATATTAATAAAAGTTAGAGAACAGATACAACAAGGCTTTAAATAACCTTAAACTCTGTTAAAGTTTGTTAAAAATCCACCAATACTACTTTTTTTATACTTTGATAGGCAACAATTTCATCAAATTCCGATAAACTTTGTATGACAAAATTTTTATATTCTTGGTATTTTTTACCTCTTGGCAATTTTAGTAGAATTTGAAATTGATACATGGTGTTAATCCTAGGAATCTGGGAAGTTGATGGTCCAAAAATACAAACTTTTGGCAGGTATTTCTCTAAAATTGAATTCAAAAATGTGATAGCTCTTTTTACTTTATCTTCCTTTCGGTGTCTTAGTTCCAACAGGATAAGTTTGGCATAAGGAGGATAATTATTTTTTTTTCTTTCTTTTAAAAGATATTCATAAACCAAATGAGTATCCTGAATCTTTATTAGTTGAAAAACAGGATGATACGGATTATAGGATTGTATGATTACCTTTCCATTTCCAGATACCCTTCCTGCTCTTCCGGATACTTGGGTAATTAATTGATAAGCTCTTTCTTCTGCACGAAAATCTTGTACATACAACATTTGATCAGCTCTCGGAATACCTACCAATTCTATATTTTCAAAATCCAAACCTTTGGAAATCATTTGGGTACCTACAATAATATCTACTTGGTTATTTTCAATTTTTTCGTATAATGTTTCGTAGGAAAATTTTTTTCTCATGGCATCAACATCCATTCTTTCCACTCTTTCATCGGTTAAAAGTTTGTTAACTTCTTCTTCAATTTGTTCTACTCCAATCCCTCTGGTATTCAGTTTTGTTGAAAAGCATTTTGGGCATTTTCCGGGTTTTCCAGCTTTGTTTCCACAGTAATGACATTTCATTTCGTTGGCATTTTTGTGATAAGTCATAACCACATCACAATTGGAGCAGTAGGTAACATAACCACAACTCTCACATTCCACCACAGAAGCATAGCCTCTTTTGTTGTGTAAAAGAATAGACTGTTTTTGGTTTTTAACATTAGCATCTATCTCCAAAGTCAAAGGAACAGTAAAACTACCTTTTACTTTTTTAGTTTCTTGTGCTTCTTTGAAATCTAAAATTTCAAATGAAGGCAATTTTACATTTCCAAACCTATTATTTAGTCTAACTAGTCTTATTTTATCCAATGATGCTGCAAAATAAGATTCGACAGATGGGGTTGCTGATCCAAAAATTGCATTAGTCCCGTACAATTTTGCCAAGACCAAAGCTGTATCTTTTGCATTAAAAAAAGGAAAAACTTCTTTGGGTTTGTAGGAGGTATCATGTTCTTCATCAACAATAACGAGTCCTAAATTTTGAAATGGTAAAAACAAAGAATTTCTAGTCCCAATAATAATTTTTATTTCTTTATTTCTTACTTTTTTCCAAACTTCAACTTTTTCAAAGTCGGATAATCTTTGATGGTAATAACCTAAAATTTTTCCGTATTTTTTTTCTAATCTTTGTACAATTTGCTGGGTGATACCTATCTCTGGCAATAGAAACAAAACCGAATTACCAGCTCTAACTGTTTCTTCAATTTTATCCAAATAGACATGAGTTTTTCCGGAGGAGGTAACACCCATCAACAATACACTCATATTTTGTTGAAAAGCAACATCTATTTCTTCTTTTGCTTTTTGCTGCTCTTCAGTTAGAATAGCAATGGATTCTATCTCACCATCATATTTTGGCAATCGATCTACTGCTTGTACAAATTCTTCTACAAAACCCTTATCTATAAGTCCTTTCAAATGATTGGCTGCAAAAGTTCCATTGGCAAACAAATCGGATTTCCGTAATGATTTTTCGGGAAACTCAGTATAAAATTCGATAATTGTTAATAACAATTGATATTGTTTGGGAGCTTTTTTTAATGAAAGTAATATTTCTGGTAAATTATCTTTTACTGTTGTAATGTCCTTTATTCTAACAAAAGAAATTTCTTTTGCTCTATAATTTTCAGTTATTTTTTCATCAATTTCTATATATTGCAAATCAATAAGAGAATTGATAGTCTTGACAATCATTTTTTTAGGAATAAAAGACTCAATATCGGTTAGATTAATGAGTTGTCGAACCTCCAAAGCTTGAATTAAATAAATTTCATTGGCTTCTAAAATTTCAAAATCTATTTGTGCATTGGATTTTATTTTCAAATAAGTTTCACTCTCCAATTTCAGGGAAGTTGGAAAAGCTAATCTATAAATCTCTCCCAAATTACATAGATAGTACTCCGAAATCCATTTCCAAAAATTAATTTGCTGAATGGGTAAAATAGGGCTATCATCTAAAATACTGATGATGTCTTTTGCAAGAAAAGTTTCCGGTTGCCGATCATGAATTTCTACAACAATTCCTGTATATATTTTTTTCCCTCGAAAGGGTACTAAAACTCTCATTCCGACCATTAATTTATCAACTAAATCATTGGGAACTTTATAGGTAAAAGTTCCTTTTAGATTGAGCGGTAAAATAATTTCAGAGAAATTCAATTTATTAGAAAAAAAGAGTTGATTTAGT
>JAFDZJ010000400.1 GCA_018266965.1 Bacteroidota bacterium | reverse complement strand
TTCTTGCAATTTTTGCAGAATAATCCGTAGGCAATGCAATAGCTTCGTCCAAAGCGTTGGTATGCAAAGATTGTGTACCACCCAAAGCAGAAGAAAGTGCCTCTATTGCGGTTCTTGTAATGTTGTTAAATGGTTCCTGCTCGGTAAGAGACCATCCGGAAGTTTGAGAGTGCGTTCTTAGTGCTAATGATTTTTGATTTTGGGGTTGAAATTGGGTTAATAATTTTGCCCAAATATATCTTGCAGCTCTCATCTTGGCGATTTCCATAAAGTGGTTCATACCGATTGCCCAGAAAAAAGAAAGTCTAGGAGCAAAGTCATCAATCTTCATACCTGCTTTTATCCCAGTTCTTACATATTCCAATCCATCAGCTAGGGTGTATGCCATTTCTAAAACTGGGGTTGCTCCTGCTTCTTGCATGTGATAGCCAGAGATGGAAATCGAGTTGAATTTTGGAATATTTTTAGAGGTGTATTCAAAAATATCTGCAATAATCTTCATGGAAGGAGTAGGAGGGTAGATATAGGTGTTTCTTACCATGAATTCCTTCAAGATATCATTCTGAATGGTTCCCGAAAGTAGATTTTGTGAAACTCCTTGTTCTTCTGCTGCTACTATGTAAAAAGATAAAATAGGAAGTACTGCACCATTCATGGTCATAGAAACCGAAATTTGGTCCAAAGGAATTTCGTTGAATAATATTTTCATATCCTCTACGGAATCTATTGCAACTCCTGCTTTTCCAACATCGCCAACTACTCTCGGGTGGTCGGAATCGTATCCTCGGTGAGTGGCTAAATCAAATGCTACTGAAAGACCTTTTTGTCCTGCAGCAAGATTTCTTCTATAAAAAGCATTGGATTCTTCGGCGGTAGAAAACCCTGCATATTGTCGGATAGTCCACGGTTTCTGTACATACATGGTTGTATATGGACCTCGGAGGTATGGTGCAATTCCTGCTGTCCAACCATTTTCTGTAATGGTTTTGGAATCCTCTTGTGTGTAATTGGATTTCAACTGCAATCCATCTTTTTCGAAATGATAAATTTCGGAATTGGAGGGAGTTATTTGTGTGAAATTAGGCTTTTTATTGTTGATGATTTTTCTCATTAAGTTTATGAATTATAAGCGAGTAAAATTAAGACTTTTTTTTAATTAAAAATCCATTAAAAATCCATTAAAAAAAGTGAAAAATTATTTTTTTTCATTAGATTAGCCAAATATTTTTTTTAATGAACTACAAAACACAATATTTTTTATTCTTACTTCTATTTTTTTCTTTTACGCCTTATGTTTTTGCTCAAAATAAAATCATTAAAGGAAAAATTACTAATAGTCAAAATGGAGAAGCCGTAGCTTTTGCAAAAGTGCAATTGATATTTGGTGATGGAACAAAGCAATCGATAGATACGGATTTTGATGGGATATTTCAATTTCAGAATTCGGCAGAGCCAGATTCGATAGTTGTAGAGAATGATGGATTTGCAAGAAGGTCATTACCCTATAAAAATCAATCGGAATTTTTGCTGACACTTTTCCCATTGGTAAAAAAAGAAGCTAAAAAAGATAGAATAAAAAATATAGAAGGTGTTGTTATCCAAAAAAAGAAAAAAAAATATTCCAATCCAGCTTATGAAATTTTAGAAAAATTCGTAGCCAGAAAACCATTGAATAATCCTGATAAATATAATAGTTATCATTATGAAAACTATAGTAGAATGGAAATCTCTATGTCCGATTTTGGGGAAAAGGTTAAGAAAAGAAAAGTTTATAAAGACATAAAAAATTTATTGGAAAAAGATATAGATACCGCTGATAAAGAAGTTAGGAATTTTGCCATTCCTGTATTTGTTTCAGAAAATCTTTCAGATATTTATTTTACCAAAAATCCGGAACGAAAATCGGAAATCATCAAAAAAACAAAAACCGATGGTATTGGTATAGACGATGGAACAATGTTTTCTCAATTGATGACTTCTACTTTTATAAAATACAATTTTTACAACAATTATATTAGGATATTGGGTAAAGATTTTATTTCGCCGGTTAATGATAATTTCAAAATTCAATATGATTATGAATTGATTAATAAAAATTTTGAAGTAGATGGAGAGCATTATTATGTACTCAATTTCAAACCAACTCGGGAGGCAGATTTGGCTTTTGTAGGAACGGTGTTGATTGCCCATGGAAGTTATGCACTTTTCCGAATGGATGCTACGGTAACTCCTAATGCAAATCTCAATTTTATCCACTCGCTTCGGATACAACAAGAAATGACTAGGCTTTCTACAACTGAAAATGACCTTTGGTTTCCTGGTAAGACTAGGGTGTTTTTGGAAACTGCAAAACCGGGTAAAGAAAGTCTTGCCGTCTATCTGAAATATTATGCCTCTACGAAAAATATAGAAACCGAAATAAAAATAGACCCTAAATTGTTGGAAAAGAAAATTGTACTTTTAGACAATGCCGAAGAAGAAGATGTTGCGTTTTGGGATAAAAACAGACATGACTCCTTGGGGATTGCGGAGAGAAAAATGCTCGGTAATATCAGTCAAATAAAAAAATTGCCATCTGTGAAAACTTATATTGATGTAATAGACTTGTTGCTGAATGGTTATTATAAAGTTGGCAAAGTAGGTTTCGGACCATTTCCATATCTTATAGGGTACAATGATTATGAAGGATTTAGGATGCGGTTGGGATTTCAGACCAATAGATATTTTAGCAAAAAATGGACTTTGGGAGGATATGCGAGTTATGGTTTCAGAGATCAGGCTATGAAATACGGCGCCAAAGTAGATTATATTTTTTCTAGAGAACCTTGGATACAAGGAGGGGTTTCCTATTCTCATGATTTGGGACAAGTGGCTTTCCAATACGAAGATTTTTCTATACGAAGAAATAATTTGTTTGATGCTTTTGGTAAAAATGGGAAAATATTATTAAGAAAACCTTTTTGGCAAGATAGTTATCAGGCTTATTTTCAGGCTGATATTAGCAATAGTATCAATGAAAAAATTATATTGAAACACGATTCATTCGACCCTATTTTCCCGTTCTCTTATCAAGAATCGATTGGGGGAACTGTTTATGATAAATTTAAAACAACCGAAATAATTGCCGAAACCAGTTGGAAACCAGGCAGAGTGCTTTTGGAATCTAGCAACAACAAGCAAATGAGTTTGAAAGACAATGTCTATCAGCCTACTATTACTTTTCGATACACCAAAGGATTGAAAGGTATGTTGGGAGGAGATTTTAATTACAACAAATTGCATCTTAATATACAGCAAATTATACCAATGGGCTTGTTGGGAAGAGGCGAATATTCTTTGACCGGTGGTTGGATTTTGGATAAAGTTCCTTATCCTTTGTTGGAAAATCATTTGGGAAATCAATTTGGATTTTATAACAAATATGCCTTTAATATGATGAGGTTTTTTGAGTTTACAAGTAACAAATACGCTTCCATACAATATACGCAACATCTAGAAGGTTTGATTGCCAATAGTTTGCCTCTCATCAAAAAATGGAATTGGAGAAATCATGTAACTTTTAATTATTTGGTTGGTAGCTTGGATCCTTCGTTTGTAAGGGATAGCTATATTCATGGAGAAGATTTCCAGAGCTTGAATAATATACCCTATTTTGAGTTCGGTTACGGAATTTCTAATATTTTCAGATTTTTAAGAATTGATTTCATTCATAGAATGAGCCACATGGAATCTGTGGTTGATGGAAATTTGCCACCAAAATTCATGGTCAAATTTTCCGCACAAATCCGATTGTAGGAGTGTATAAACTGTTTTTCAATAGTTAATAATTCTATTGCAAATGACCTTTGTGTTAATCATTTCTCAATCATAAATTTTCAGTTTCTATTTCATTTGTAATTTTTTTTTGAAGATAATGTTTGTAATTAAAAAAAAAGCAGTACTTTTGCAAACCAAAATAGTATTAATTATTAACTAAAAAATTATAAACAATGTTTGCAATTGTAGAGATAGCAGGGCTTCAATACAGAGTTGAAAAAGACCAAAAATTGTTTGTGAACCGTTTGCAAGGAGAAAAAGGAGATTCTATCAATTTTGATAAAGTACTTCTTACTTCCAATGGTTCCGTAACAGTAGGCGCCCCAGCTGTAAGTGGAGTTTCAGTAGCTGCTGAAATTTTAGACCATGTGAAAGCCGATAAAGTAATCGTTTTCAAAAAGAAAAGAAGAAAAGGTTATCAAAAGAAAAATGGTCATAGACAGTCTTTAACACAAATCAAGATTACTTCAATCACTGGTTTCTAAGACTAAATTAATTAATTATTAACACACCCAAAACCATAAAATAAAATGGCACACAAGAAAGGAGTCGGTAGCTCCAAGAACGGTAGAGAATCTCATTCCAAAAGATTAGGAGTTAAGATTTTTGGTGGACAAGAAGCTATTGCTGGTAACATTATTGTAAGACAAAGAGGTACACAGCACCACCCAGGAGAGAATGTAGGTATTGGAAAAGACCATACTTTGTTCGCTCTTATAGATGGAAAAGTAGTTTTCAGAAAGAAAGCTAATAACAGATCTTTCGTATCTGTAGTTGCTAATGCTTAATTTTTTAGCATTATAAAAATATCAAGGTTGTTCTGAAAAGAGCAACCTTTTTTGTTACGCCTATTTATTTTATTATCTTTAATGTATGAAATCGACATGATTTGGCAATTGCAAATACAAATGAAGATTAGCGATTGACTACATCTATCCTCTTCGTTAGGTTTGTGTAACTCGTATCGTGGAAAAACGAAATCGCCATTAAAACAATAATTATCTACAAATGAAATTGAAATATTATACAACAATTCTAGAAATGAAAGGCTCTTTTTCCATAGCTTATGGCAATTATACCCAAAGAAAAGCAATGGTAGTAGAACTTTCCCACCTAGACAAAAAAGGATATGGCGAATGTGTGGAGATAGATTATTATGGAATAAATTTGGAACAGCTTACCCTTGATTTAGTAAAAATTCAACCTATAATAGAGCAATCCGAGATTATTACTCCCTTTCAGTTTTATGAATTTTTGTTGCAAAATAATCTTCATCCTTTTTTATGCTCTGCATTGGATTGTGCCTATTGGGATTTGTACGGGAAATTAGAGGGGAAATCTTTTGCTGAACTTCAAGCTATTCCTACAACTAATCTTGTTGAAAGCTCGATTACCATTTCAATTGACACTGTTGAGAAACAAATAAAAAAGATTAAAGAAAGTAGTTGGAATAAATTTAAAATAAAATGCAATGGTTTCAGTAGTAGTAATTTAGAGTTATTTTTGAAACTTGGAGTACAATTTTCATTAGATGCTAATTCCAGTTTCAAGCAAGAAGATTGTTGTTGGCTACAAGAAAATAAAAGTTCTCAGAATATTCTATATATTGAACAGCCTATGTCTATCGGTAATTTTCAATGCTTGGAGCGTAATAAATTTGTAAATTGGATGGCAGATGAAGATGCACAAAA
This sequence comes from Bacteroidota bacterium, assembly GCA_018266965.1. GTDB lineage: Bacteria > Bacteroidota > Bacteroidia > Flavobacteriales > Weeksellaceae > Amniculibacterium. The sequence goes on along the minus strand of JAFDZJ010000400.1, from coordinate 7 downwards.
CGCTAAT
>JAFDZJ010000003.1 GCA_018266965.1 Bacteroidota bacterium | reverse complement strand
CATTGCTGGTAGTGGAAACTGTTATAGTTTTGGAGTTGTCTTTTTGCAGCTCCTTGTTGGTAGGTGTGGTTGGGTTTGCCAATGCAGACACCGAAAACATAGCCGTTGCGGCTAGGGAAAAAATTATTTTTTTCATGATTTTAAAGGTATAAATTTATAAAATTTTTTTTACACTAAAAAACTATTGCGCATTTGTTTTTTGTTGATACAAAGAAAAATAGAAAAATCTTAAAAAACTATTCATATTATGAATAATTTACTACATTTGTGAATAATTTATTCAAAACATGGACATCGGAAAAAATATAAGACAGATTAGGGAGTTCAAAAATATCTCACAGGATTTTATGGCTCACGAATTGGGAATTTCGCAACCGACTTATGCAAAAATAGAAAGCGGACAACAAATCCCAAAAGTGGATAGACTGCAACAGATTGCCAATATCCTAGAGGTGGATTTGTCCACCATACTCAATGCTACCAATAATTTTACTATAAATTTCAATTCTGTTGCCAACCAAAGTGGCTACATCAACCATCAAACAAACACTGTATTGGAGCTGGAAATCATTAGAAAAATAATACAGGAAGAACTAGAAAATTTCAGAAAATAGATTTTATTTTAAAACAATTGGTATTGTTACGGGGAAATAACAATTAATGACGAAATTTTTTAGCTATATATTTTTTGTACATTTGGGCATTATAAAATTTAAAATGAAAAAAGCATATATAGTAGATGGTGTAAGAACTCCAATAGGAAATTTCAAAGGAAAACTAGCCACAGTAAGAACAGATGATATGTTGGCATTGGTTATCCAAAAACTAATCGAGAAAAATCCCAACCTACCTACCGACAAAATAGATGATGTGATAATAGGTTGTGCCAACCAAGCTGGCGAAGACAATAGAAATATTGCCAGAATGGGACTATTGTTGGCAGGACTACCTGTAACAGTACCAGGAGAAACCGTCAACAGATTGTGTGCTTCCGGAATGAGTGCTATTTCACAAGCAACAAGAGCTATAAAATCCGATGAAGGAGATGTTTTTATAGCTGGTGGCGTGGAAGGAATGTCCAGAGGTCCATTTGTGATTTCCAAGGCCGAAAATACTTTTGCTACAGACCAAAAAATGTATGATAGTAGTTTTGGCTGGCGTTTCATCAATCCGAAAATGGAACAAATGTATGGCACAGAAGCCATGGGTAAAACTGCTGAAAATCTGGCTCAACTTTATAAAATATCAAGAGAAGAACAAGATGAGTTTGCTATAAATTCCCAATTGAAAGCAAAAAAAGCACTAGAAAGAGGAAGACTTGCAGAAGAAATTTGTACAGTAGAAATCCCACAAAGAAAAGGAGATGCTATTGTAGTTGCTGATGATGAATTTTTGAAACCAAATTCGAGTTTGGAAATTCTGTCCAAACTAAAACCAGCTTTTGTAAAAGAAAATGGAACCGTAACCGCAGGAAACGCTTCCGGATTGAATGATGGAGCCTGTGCAACAATCATAGCTTCTGAAAATGCAGTGAAAACCTATAATCTAAAACCTTTGGCGAGGATTCTTTCCTCCGCTGTAACAGGTACAGAACCACATATCATGGGAATAGGACCAGTAGAAGCAACAAAACTGGCACTAAAAAGAGCCAATCTGAAATTAGAACAAATCGACATCATAGAGCTGAATGAAGCATTTGCCGCACAAAGTATCGCCTGTCTGAAAGCATTGGAACTGAAAACTGACGACCCACGAGTAAATGTGAATGGTGGAGCAATTGCACTCGGACATCCATTGGGGATGAGTGGTGCCAGAATAACTTATTCTGCAGCTTTGGAATTGCAAAAAACAGGAAAAAAATATGCGCTGGCAACTATGTGTATTGGTGTTGGACAAGGTTATGCCATAATCCTAGAAAATGAAAATGCAACTATTTGAAATAAAAATTTTTTAGCGTAAAATTCCAATCATAAAGTTGATTTTTTTTTCATAAAGAAAAAATTTAGCATATTAAAAGTTATTTTAAATCTAAATTAATTATCATTTCAACTGCCCATTTCTTTTTATTTTTTAAAAAAATTATTGAAAACATTTCTAGTATTTTTCTCAACACTTTGTAGTATTTGTTTGGCTGCACAATCGGATAGCATTTCTATAAATGCTAAACTTTCTGCGGATAGAAAACAGCTATCTATACAACAAGAAATCACTTTCCACAATAGAGGAAATGAAGTTATGGACTCCATAAAACTCCTCAATTGGATAGCAGCATATCAATCCAAAAATACGCCATTGGCAAAAAGGAAATTGGAAGACAGAAACGCAGATATGCACTATGCAAAACAAAATGAATTCGGTGGTTTGGAAAGATTGTCTGTACAAATTGAAAATGAAAATATCACGATTGAAAATTTGAAACAAGAAAATATTTTCATAAAACTCCCTCATTCATTAGCACCGAAAAATTCCATTACCATTCGATTGGATTACTCATTGCATCTTCCTCAAAACAAATTTACCGGTTATGGTTATACCAAGGAAACTGTACTGCTAAAATATTTCTTCCTAGTTCCTGACCAATTGTATGGAAATCTGAAAAGAAATTATTTGGATTTGGAAGAGATAACAAATTTTGACACCTATTGGAAAATAAAAATTGAAAACGAAGCACCAAATTATATCTACAGTAATTTGAAACAATTAGAACCAAATGTGTTTGCTACAAAACTATCTACCGATCCGGAAATCTTGATTTCTAAACAGTCATTTCCTACTTTCGAAACGGAAATAGATGGGCAGAAAATAAATATAGAATTGGGGTATCCAATAGATTTCTATGAAAATTCTAGAATTGCTTTGGACACAAAACAACAATTTCAATTTATAAAAAATGGAATTGGAGTGCTGCCAGATAAAATATTTATTTCTGAAAAATTCAAAAATAAAGAAGATTTTTTTGGAAACAATGATATAAAATTCTGGAAATTACGATATGCACTTTTCACTCCGGGAGAGAATTTGGATTTGGATTATTTTAGTATTTTTTCAAAAAAAATTATAGGACAAACCTTCATCACCAATCAAGAAAAAAATCATTGGATTGCTAATGGAATAAAAAGTTATTTGGAAAGCGAATATCTATCCAAGTATTATAAAAACGCAAAACTACTAGGAGATTTGCCAGACACTTTTACCATTATAGGTCTGAAACCATTAAAATGGTTCTATGCCTCGGATCTGAAATTACAGGAAAGATATGGTTTGGCTTATCAATATATGGTTTCTCAAAATTTGGATCAAGCTATTGCGACACCATATTCGCATCTTAGTAATTTTAATGTAATGGCAATTAGTAATTTTGAAACGGGTAGTATTTTCAGATTTTTAGCAGATAAAAACAAATCCCAATCATTGAATGATTTTTTATCCGACTACTCTACTACCAACCGATTCAGGAT
>JAFDZJ010000039.1 GCA_018266965.1 Bacteroidota bacterium | reverse complement strand
CATTAGCTCTATTGGAGATTTTATTTTTACGCCTATATTCTCTGGTCTGTAAAACCAATGCGATGTTAAAATATCTTGTAGTAATGCCAAAATATCGTAGTCGGAATTTCTAAACCTGTTAGCAAGAATTTGTATTTTATCGGGTTGTATAGTTTCATTTACAAAAAATTTGTATATTTTCGTTGTGATGAAAGTTGCTGTTGCTGGTTGATCCAAAATTATTTTCAAAACATCGTCTCCATCAAAATTTCCTGTTTTTCCTAGAAATGTTTTTTCGCCATCGTCATGTTGTTTTTCACGAAATACAAAATTACCTAGCTTGTCATAAGTCCAACCAGTGTAGGCTCTTGCAGACTCTTTTATATCTTTTTCGGTATAGGAATTTCTACCCATGGTAAAAAGTTCCATTACTTCTCTTGCAAAATTTTCATTTGGATGCCCTTTTTTATTCTGTTGATTATTAAGAAATTGCAACATAGCAGGAGATTTGGATACTGCAAACAATAGTTCGGAAAATTTCCCCAGTCCTTTCTCTCGAAAAATTTGTAATAATTGTGCGTTGAAAAGTGCATTATTAACCCTAGTTGCAAAATGTCCGTGCCAAAAAAAAGCCATTTTTTCTCTTAATTGGTTTTCAGAACTAATCATTTCTTTGAAAAATAATTGGTTGAGTTCAGTTATTTTTTGTCGATTCAGTTGTAGGATTTCTCTTTTTGTTGCAGGATTATTCATAGGATTATCCATTGTATATACTTCTGGAATATCCATAGTAATCTTGATTTCTGAAATAGATTTATTTCTTTTTAATTCATTCCAAATGTTAGTTTCGTTACTATGTTCTAAATTAGAAAACTGTTGAAGACTTGGTCCAAATCCAGCCCTAGATAAAAGGTGTTTGGATTTCTCAATATGCGAAGTTATCATTCTGATTATTTTCTGTTGGATTGTATGGATTATAAAAAGTTAAATCAAAAAAAGAGATTATTCATTACTGAACAATCTCTTTAAAATTATGAAAAAAATGAAATTTATTTTGCGATTAATATTTTTTTGGTAATAAGACTTTCGCCTTTATCCCCAGCAATATTTACAATATACATACCTTGTGGCAATCCTAATACGGATATTTTTCTTTCATTTGCCATTATTTTATCAATAACTTTTATACCTGCCATATTGAATATTTCTGCACGAATAGTAGTCCTAGCGTATGTGTTTTCCAATTGTATGTTGATGATGCCATCGGTAACTTTGGTAGGGAAGATATCGTTGTTGGTTACGGCAATATCATTCCTTTTTTCACCAATAAAATATTTACTTGCCAAATCATAAATTTGATGTTGTACTTCTCCATAGATAGGTTTTGCAGATAGATTTTCTAAATTTACTTCGTACATATTTCCACCTTTTGCACTTCCGATTACTATTCCACCTTTTTCATTAACAGCAGCTCCATTGAGAGAATAATTTTCTGGTAATCCTGTAATTTTTCCTAAAAATTTAGCAATTTTTTCGTTAGGGTTAAATTGAAAAACATTGCCAGCAGCTGAAAATATATACAAATTGTTTTGAGTGTCTGCTACCAAATCTCCACCAAAACCTACGGACATTATTTGCAATTTGTTTTCTCCATTGCTGCTATCGTTACTCAATGCACCCAAATCTGTAATTATAAATTGTCCATTTTCTTTGGATATTTTTAATAATTGTGTTCCAGCATTGTTTAGGGTATAGATATTTCCATCGTATCCTGTTGTCATCCTGGTAAAATGAGTGTTGATATCACAAGGTACAGCTTTGGAAACCGTGCTTTCTATTAATGAAATGTTTTTAGTTTTCAAATCCAAAGCATAAAAGTTGGTGGAATACATTGGCATATAAACCAATTGATTTCCAGACGAATCCAAAGCCAATGTTGCCATAGCTTGTGCTTGGGAACTGTTGTAAGAGTTTTTTGGTTCGTCGATTTTTATTTTTCTAGTTTCAGAAAATACATTAGGTGTAGAGTCCGAACTGAAAATAATATCTGAAGTTTGACCATCATTCATATTCAAAGCTCTGAAATCTTTGAAAATAATCTGTGGACTTTGTTGTCCTGTGAGTGCGAATATCTCACTTTGTGCTTGTACATTCAGTCCAACAACAAGCATTGTTAAAGAAAGTAAATGTTTTTTCATGTTTTTTATTTTTAGTGTTAAATTTTATTGAAATTATATAACTAAATTAATAATTTTTTGTGATACTCAAAACAAATTTTAATAAAATTATGTTATTTAATAAAAAAGCCTTTTAAGTTTTACTCAAAAGGCTAAAAATATCTATCGAAATTAGTTTAAGAATTTAGCACATAGGTTGTTCCTTCTCTGCTATCTTTTAACTCAATTCCTTTTTCTAATAATTGATTTCTGATTTGATCCGAAAGCTCAAAATTTTTGGACTTTCTGGCTTGGTTTCTCATATCTATCAATATCTGAAGTGTTTGATCCAATTTTTCGTTGTTATTTTCTTCTATATCTTGTAAACCCAATACTTCATAAACAAAAGAATTCATCAATGATTTTAAAAGCTCAAAATCCGATTGATTAATTTGCAGTGTTCCGTCTTTCAAAGCGAATATTGTTTTTACAGCTTCAAAAAGATGTGCTATGAGTATCGGTGCATTGAAATCGTCTAACAAAGCATTGTAAGTATTGGTTTTCCAATCTTTTACGCTCCATTGACTTTCATTATTTTTAAATGATTGAGTATCAAAATTATTAATAACTTTCATGGCTTCCATCAATCTGATGTATCCCTTCTCAGAGGCTACCATTGCATCATTAGAAATATCCAAAACACTTCTGTAATGTGCCTGCATAAAATTAAATCTAACTATTGTCGGATGAAATGCTTTTTCGAAAAAATTATTTTCTCCAGTTATTAAATCTATCGGATTAATATAGTTACCCGTAGATTTGCTCATTCTTTGTCCGTTCATGGTAAGCATATTGGTATGCATCCAATAATTTACAGGGCTTGTTCCGTTGCATGCTTTACCTTGTGCAACTTCGCACTCATGATGAGGGAATTTTAAATCCAATCCTCCTCCGTGTATGTCAAATTTTTCTCCCAAATATTTGGTACTCATAGCAGTACACTCCAAATGCCAACCTGGAAAACCTGGTCCCCAAGGAGAATTCCAACGCATGATATGAGCAGGAGAAGCTAGTTTCCAAAGTGCAAAATCTTGTGGGTTTTTCTTTTCGTTTTGTCCGTCCAGATCTCGGGTATTGGCAAATAATTCTTCGATATTTCTATTGGAAAGTTCACCGTAATTGAGTCCTTTTTGGTTGTACGAAAACACATCAAAATATACCGAACCATTGCTCTCATAAGCAAATCCAGAATCTATAAGTTTTTGGGTAAGTTCTATTTGTTCTAGGATATGTCCAGTAGCCGTAGGTTCTATTGTTGGTGGTAGTAGATTGAATTTTTCCAATACCTGATGGAAATCTACTGTGTATTTCTGTACAATTTCCATGGGTTCCAATTTTTCCAATCTGGATTGCTTTACAAACCTGTCGTTGTCTATATTTCCGTCATCTGTCAAGTGTCCAGCATCTGTTATATTTCTTACATATCTTACTTTGTAACCTAAAAAAACTAATGTCCGATAAATGAAATCAAAAGACATGAAAGTCCGTACATTTCCCATGTGTACATTGCTATAAACTGTAGGTCCACAAACATACATACCAACGATACCTTCTACTATTGGTTGGAAAATCTCTTTTTCGCCTGAAAGCGAGTTATATATTTTTAATTGCATTTTTTTTAAAATTTAATTGATAATGTGTTGATAAATAATATTTTATCTGCAACAAATTATGGTTATCGCTACAATTGTATGTGTATTTTTTCTAAAAATTATCATTTTTTTTTAAATTTATTAATAAAATTCAAAACAAATTTTGAATTCTATCAAAAGGTCGTCCCTACGGGACTTTTTGCTGTGTTATATTTTTTATTATTTGTTTTTGTTCTACCAAAAGGTCGTCCCTACGGGACTTTGTTTTGAATATATTTTTTCAAATGGGCGTTCCGTTGATATAAGCTCCAGAGGAGCGATACTTATGGTAGAAAAAATAAATCAATCTATCAAAAGCCCCATCGGGGCGACCTTTTTTCTCATTCGTAAAATTCAAAAACATATTCGTCTTTGTATTCAATTTCAAATTTATTCAATAGCTCCAAATATTCTTCTTTAAATGTTTTTTTCTTGTGTCGTTCTTCCTGATTCATTATATATTGGATTACATTATTTCTTTGTGAACGGGAATAAGAAAATGCACCATATCCTTCTTGCCATTGGAATTTTTCTATTACCAATTTGTTATCATTTATCCATTTGGATGATACAGATTTCAAATCTCGCATGATGTCAGATACTCTTAAGGTTGGAGGTAACTCAAAAAACACATGTACATGGTCTTTCCAACCACCAATTGCTAGTGGAAAAATTCCATCATTTTTTAAAATACCTGTCATATAGCGATACAAATCATCTCTAAAATTTTTCGTGATGACATTCTCTCTGCCTTTTACAGCAAAAACACAATGAATATTAATTTGAGAATATGTATTTGGCATAGGCTGAAATTTTGAAAATATTTGGGATTAATTTACACTTTACTCAAAAGATAAATGACAATTTAAAAACCTAAATAGTAATTTAAGAATTTCATATTTTAGTGGTAGTATTATAAATTATTTTCTTCAAATGGAATATTTTTAGATTTACAATAATCAGATATTTCAGAATCATTTATAAAATAATCATCACAAAAATCGTTAAAATCTTTTTCAAGTGGCTTATAAAATTTATCTTCAATTCCCATTAATCGTTCAATATGCTCAATAAATTTTTCAAATTCCGGATTCATTTTGCATAATTTATCAATTGTTTTAAAGTCCAAATTCTTATATTTTGCAGGGAATAATATTTTTGATTGATATGGATTTGAACTTAATTTGATAATTCCAACTCCGAAAGATTGGTTTAATCTTTCAATTTCATCAAGTAAATCATCACTGAAATCCAATGCTACCAAATATCCAAAATTAGACCAAGAAGAATTGGAAACCGCTTGGAAATAGGCTTGTTTTAATTCGTTGTCACTGGTAATTTCTTTCTTTAATTCGTAAGAATATATTTTGAAAGCTTCTTTTTGATTTATTTTTTTAAAAAATTCTTGACTAGTTTTGTTTTTTAACTGTAAAAAATTAACTCCCACCATATCTGGATTTGTCCAAACCTGACCATTTTCTTTATTTGATGATTTCTCATGAAAAATTGTTTTAGAAAATATATTTTCTATTTCCTTTAAAAAAGAACTTAATATTTTATGCAAATCTCTCTCTTTGTAAGTTTCCTTATTTGGTGGAGTTTTAAGTTTTACAGTTTCATCAAAATCTAAAAATTCGTCTTCATTTTTTGTTAAATAATAGAGATAATTTCCACCTTGTTTTTTTATTCTTTTTACTCTTTTGTCATTTTTACTAATAAATTCTGTTAAGTGTACAGCTACTGAATTATGTGGGGTTTTACCTTTGAATTCTACATAATTTTTTCCCAAAATATAATCACCAAGTTCGAAAGAGCCAATTGGTTTTTTAACTTCGTCCAAAGATTTTAGCACAGCTTCTTTTATAGTCATCACAAGTTATTTAATCCAAATTAGTATTCATTCCGACATAGTGCAGAAACTCTTGTCGGGTGATGGGATTGGTCCTGAAAAGTCCACTGAGTTCGGCTGTGATGGTAGAACTGGCAGTATCTTTTATCCCACGACAGTTTACACAAAGGTGTCGAGCATCTATAATACAAGCAACATCTTTTGTACCGAGTGCTTCTCGTAGAGCATCTACAATTTGCATGGTTAATCTTTCCTGTACTTGTGGTCTTTTGGCGTAATAATCTACAATCCTATTAATTTTCGATAAACCAATGACTTCTCCGTTGGAAATATAGGCAACATGAGCTTTTCCGATGATGGGTAAAAAGTGGTGTTCGCAGAATGAATAGACTGTTATATCTTTTTCTACGAGCATTTGTCGGTATTTGTATTTGTTGGAGAAGGTAGAAATACCAGGTTTGTTTTCGGGTAGCAATCCTCCAAAAATTTCGTTAACATACATTTTTGCAACTCTTTTGGGTGAGTCTTTCAAAGAGTCGTCGGTCATATCCATTCCCAAAGTGTGCATGATTTCTGCAAACAATTCTTGGATTTTTTTTATTTTTTCTTCTGGTGATTTTTCAAAAGCATCTTTTCGGATTGGGGTATGGTCTTTTCCTGTAAAGACATCGTCGTCGTTGTCGAATATATGGGACATAATAATTACATTAAAATACAAAAATAATGATTTTTGTTAAGATTATACTTTTCGGGTTAATAATTTCAGAGCATAAAAATTCAAAAAAAAATTAACAAAAAAACTGGAATATGTGGTGTTATTTAAAACAAAATACTAAAATATCAACCACCAATTCTTTTGGTTTTGTAACCCATTTCTTGCAGGATTTTCATTATTTTGTCTCGGTTGTCGCCCTGTATTACAATAACTCCATCTTTTTCTGAACCTCCAATTCCTAGGGTGGTTTTTATTTTTTTTGATATTTTTTTTAGTTCCTCATCGTTGCCTTCAAATCCTTCTATCAGAGTTACTGGTTTTCCATTTCTTCCTTTTTTTTCGAATTTGCAAGACAAAGGTTCCTTTTGTACAAATTTTTCTTGAGGCATTTCAAAGTCTTTCTCCTGGTGGTCGGGAAATAAATTTTTGAGTTGATCTCTAATATCCATTGTAAAAATTTAAGTTAAATATTTCCTAGCATCTAAAATATCAAATGAATATCATTTGATAATAATACAAGAAAATCGGTTGGTCAATTTCTATAAAATTAGTTTTTTATGAGTAATCTGAAACCCTCTCCATGCACATTTATTATTTCCAAACCTGGGTCGTCTTTTAGGTATTTTCGTAGTTTAGCAATATAGACATCCATACTTCTGGCGGTAAAATAATTTTCTTTTCTCCAAATTTTTCTTAATGCTAAATCTCTGGGCATGAAATCGTTACGGTGTACGCAAAGTAATTTTAGAAGTTCGTTTTCTTTGGGAGAAAGTTTGAATTCTTGGTCGCCAATTTTTAGCTGTCGTAGTACAGAATCGAATAGCATATTGCTAATTTTGAATTGGTCTTGGTCTTCGGTTTCTGCTCCGGAACTTCTTTGGAGGATGGCTTTTATTTTGTAGAGTAGTAATTCGGTATCAAATGGCTTTGTAATATAGTCGTCTGCACCTATTTGGTATCCACGGAGAATGTCTTCTCTTAAATTTTTTGCTGTTAAAAAAATAATTGGTGTTGCTTTGTCCATTTTTTTAACATCTTCTGCTAGCGAAAAGCCATCTTTTTTTGGCATCATCACATCGAAAATACAAATATCAAATTCGCCTTCGGTAAATGCTTTCAGACCTTTTTCTCCATCTGTTGCCAAGGTAACATCGAAATTGTTGATAGTAAGATAGTCTTTTAGTACGGCTCCGAAACTTTGGTCGTCTTCTACTAATAATATTCTGTTGTTCATAATATATTGGGGATTTTGTTTTAATTATTTTAAAGATTCATAGGTATTTTTATGGTGAATGTCGAGCCTTTTCCTTTGGCAGACTCTACAATTACTTGTCCTTTGTGTAGTTCTATAATTTTTTTCACATAGGAAAGTCCGAGTCCTTGTCCTTTTACATTGTGTATGTTTCCTGTTTCTTCTCGGAAAAATTTCTCAAAAATTTTCAATTTATTATGAGTTTCCATTCCCATTCCTTTATCGGAGATTTCTATTACATAATAATTGCCTTCGTTTTTTGTTTTCACCTTTATTTCTGGTGTATCTTGTGAGTATTTGTTGGCATTGTCCAATAAGTTGATGAGCAGATTGGAAAGGTGAAATTCGTCCACTCGGAATTGGTATTTTTCTGTCGAAAAATCTTGGGTTAGTGTACCGTTTCGTTGTGCTACAATTAGTCCAAAAGATTCGGAAATGCTTTTTATTAGCTCTCGGACATTGGTTTCTTTTAGGTGGAGTTGCACTTCGTTTCTCTCGAGTTTGCTCATATTAAGGACATTTTCCACTTGTTTTTTCATCCGAAGATTTTCTTGTTTTATCAGGGTAGCGTAGTATTTTACTTTATCCGGATTGGTAGCAATTTTGTCATTGGATAGCGAGTCTGTTGCTACTGAAATTGTCGCCAATGGAGTTTTGAACTCGTGCGACATATTATTGATGAAATCCGTTTTTATTTCGGCAATTTTCTTTTGTTTCATCATGTAATTGATGGAGATGATGTATATACCTAGTATCGTGAGCAATGATAGAAAAGTACCTAGCAACTGTGGCAGATTATTTTTGGCAAGAGAATAGTCTTTTTTTGGAAATATAATATTGAGTGTATATAGCGTTTGGTCTTTGGTATCCGTGAAAAGAGGGTAGGAGTAATTGGTTTTGTCTTTCTCTGATTGGAAATTTGGACTAAATATTTTAGTAGCTTTTTGGTGTTTGTCGTATATGGCGAATAAAAATTTGGCATCGATACCATTGAGTCTTAATTCATTGGAAAGTACCGAGTCTAGGACTTTTGGATTTACTCTTTTGTCAATTGGTAAATTGGTTGCATCTAATTTTACAAATTCTTTCAGGGAATAGGAATTGTCCTTCAGGTCTTGGCTCATTTTGGAGGTAAGCAATTCCAAATTATTATTTTTTTTGAATTTCAAAATTCCTTCGTCAGAATATACTTTTGTTGTTTTTATAGAGTCTCCTTTGGTGGAAATTGGTATGTTCTGGTTTTCAATAATTTTGTTTTGAAAGGTTATTGTTTTCCTATTTGCAGAGTCGGCATTTTGTTGAATATAAGTTTGAGTCGGTTGGTTGGAACCTTTGATGATGGTTTTTCCAAAATTCTTGAAATCGTGATTCATATATTGATCCACTTCTATTTCCGATATTTTTTGGGTGGAAGTTTCCAATGCGGTATTTACCCTATTAGAAAACTGTTCTTCCAATGCACGATAATATCCTTTGAGCCAATACACTTGCAATGTAACGAAAACAATGAGTGAGATTGTCATAAAAACAGAAATTACGGGTATGAATTTGTTGTTCATAAAACTCTTTTTGTAAAAATTTCGTTAAAATTACTACTTTTAACATTTAATAAACAAAAATTAAGCCAAAAAATTGTGTAATAATTCTTAAAAAAAAGGAATTTAAGAGTTAGTACACAATTTTTATAGTAGGACAACAGTTGTCAGTCTAATTTGTTATTTAATATAAATTAAAGAATTAGGCTAATTACTGTTGTTTTATGTTGGACAATTTTACATAAAAGTTGAATTGTGATTGTTGTGTAGCTCGTCCAATGTATGTTTGTCCAACAATTCTTCATCGATAAAATATTGTATAATGGCTTTTTTCATCAATAGTTGTTGTTCATTGGATTTCAATTCTGGCAATGGTTGTATTTCGGCAAAATGTGGATACCCATCTTCATCATAATGGGTGAATTTGTAATATCCGAAAGGTTCCAATAATCTACAAACTGCAATATGTAATATATTCAGTTTGTCGTCTTTGGTATATTTTTGCAGACCACTTCCTAATTCCTGTATCCCAATTAGGTAGAGAAGGGTTTCTATGGTTGGGTGTTTTTCTGTTTGAAAATTTTCTTCAAAAAATTGTTCAATTTTGTTCCAAATTATAGCTTCAGTCATTTTGTTTAGTTTAAATTTTATTTTCTAATTTCAATAAAAATGCGTATTCCAAAGCATCTTCTTTCAGGCTTTCGAATCTTCCACTTGCACCACCATGACCAGAATCCATATCGGTTTTGAAAAGTAAAAGATTATTGTCTGTTTTCAGTTCTCGTAGTTTTGCAGTCCATTTGGCTGGTTCCCAATATTGGACTTGGCTGTCATGTAATCCAGTTGTGATAAGTATGTTGGGGTATTTTTTTGTTTCTATATTGTCATAAGGCGAGTACGATTTCATATAGTCATAATACTTTTTTTTCTTTGGATTTCCCCATTCATCAAACTCACCAGTTGTTAGTGGGATTTCTTCGTCCAACATTGTGGTAACAACATCTACAAATGGAACTTGGGCTATAATCCCATGGAATATTTCGGGTGACATATTCATACAGGCACCAACCAACAATCCACCTGCGGAACCACCCATTGCATAGAGGTGTTTTGCAGAAGTATAATTGTTTGAAATTAGAAATTTTGCAGCATCTATAAAATCATAAAATGTATTTTTTTTGTGCAGCATTTTCCCATCTTCATACCAATTTCTTCCCAAATATTCTCCACCTCGTACATGTGCAATTGCATAGACAAAGCCTCTGTCCAGTAAAGATAATCTTACATTGGAAAATCCTGCATCCACAGTATGTCCATAGCTTCCGTATCCATAAAGCAATAGAGGAGTGTTGCTATCTTTTTTTGTGTCTTTATGAAAGACCAGTGAAATAGGAATTTTTGTTTTGCCATCTCTGGAAGTTGCCCAAATCCTTTCCGAAATATAATTTTCAGTAAAAAATTTTCCTCCCAATACCTCTTGTTGTTTTAGTATTGTGGTGGTTTTGTTTTTCATATCATACTCCAAAGTTGCGTGTGGTTGGGTCATGGAAGTATATCCTATCCGAAGTTTTTCGGTGCAAAATTCCAAATTACTGGCAATATATGCAGTGTAGGTAGGGTCGGAAAAAGGTAAATAATATTCAGTTTTTTCTACAAGCTCTATTATTTTTATTTGCAAAAGACCCTGTTCTCTTTCTTCTAAGACCAAATAATTTTCAAAAATTTCAAATCCTTCCAGCAATACGGTTTCTCTGTGAGGGATTACTTCTTGCCAGTTTTTTTTGCCACATTGCTCCACTTTTGTTTTCATTAGTTTGAAATTGGTAGCATTGTCTGCATTGGTAATTATGTAAAACTCGTCTTTGTAATGTTCTATTGCGTATTCCAAATCGTTTTCTCTAGGATGGATTATTTGAAATTCCGACAGTACATCGTCTGCACGGACAAAAGAATGTTCGTCGGAAATGGAGCTAGAACTAGCAATAAATATATACTCTAAACTTTTGGTTTTATATACATTAACATCAAAAGATTTGTCTTTTTCATGAAAAACCAGTATATCTTCCTTAGTAGAAGTACCTAATCTGTGTCTGAATACTTTATATGCTCTCAGACTTTTATTTTTTACAATATAAAAAACAAATTGGTTGTCTGCAGACCAAACTGCTTTTCCGGTACAATTGGATATTTTGTCTTTGAGAACTTTATTGGTTTCCAAATTTTTGAATTTTATGGTGTATATCCTTCTGCCTAGGGTATCTTCCGAGTAAGCGAGAGTCTTATTATCCGGACTTACTGCAATACTTCCTATGTCATAAAATTCTTTTCCTTTTGCTAGTATATTTACATCTAATATTATTTCTTCCTCGGCGTCCAATGATTGAAATTTTCTACAAAATATCGGATATTCTTTCCCTTCTTCATATCGTACAATGTACCAATATTTATTAAAAAAATAGGGTAGGGATTGGTCATCTTTTTTGTATCTGGATTTCATTTCTTCATACAACTCTTCTTGGAGAT
This sequence comes from Bacteroidota bacterium, assembly GCA_018266965.1. Classification (GTDB taxonomy): domain Bacteria; phylum Bacteroidota; class Bacteroidia; order Flavobacteriales; family Weeksellaceae; genus Amniculibacterium. The sequence continues at coordinate 6,371 of JAFDZJ010000039.1, read as the reverse complement.
TTTCTGTATCTTTCATCATAAAATCACAATACTCATTTTCAGCATTAAGATAATCAATTACTTCCGGGTTTTCTCTTTCATTCATCCAAAAGTAATTGTCGATTCTTTTGTCATTGTGTATTTCTAGTACTTTTTCTAATTTTTTAGCGATGGGTGCTTTCATGTAAAATTTTATCTTTGCAAAGATAGAATAATAAACATTCTGCTAGTATTTCAAAACCATCAAAAGTTTTGTTTTGTCCATAAATTTCTTTTTAAATTTGTCATCGAAAAAAAAATAATATGTTTAAAAAAATAACCATTTCTTTTTTAATTTTTTTTGGTTGGTATGCTTTACAGGCTCAACTTACAAGTCATGTAGCTGCATTTGTAGGCTATCAATATCAAAAACAGAGCTTTGGAGAATTGGGACTTCGTTATATTTTTTTGAAAAATGATAATTTTTTATATAGATTAGGTGGTGGTGTGCAGATAGGCGAAGTGAAAGACAAAATTGCTTTCATACCAAAACTACAAGGCGATTTTTTATGGAATACAAATGATAATACAGCAATACAACATCCTTATTATTTTATTGTAGGTACAGAGGTTTCTACACAAGCAATCAGTCCAAAAGTTGGAATTTCTCTTTTTGGGATACTAGATTTTACTGCTGGATACAGTTTTGCATACAACGATATACGAGGTAAAAAATTAGATGGGGTAAATGCAAATATTACAGTTAATATCCCGTTGGTTGTTTTTGCTAAATAAACATTCCAAATATTTGTTTGTTGTTTTTTGAAATGTTTTGAGTTAAACGATGGAAGGAATTTAATGAAATTTAATTTTTTTTAAATTTTTCATCACAATCTCATAAAATATATATATATTTACCCAAAATAAAAAAATCTAAATTTATAGAGCAAATCTACTTCTTGTTAATTTACTAACCGTAACGATATTCGTACAAAGTACGAATTGAAAAAATAAAAGTATATGAAAAATTTAGATGACTATCAATTGATAAAGATGTACCAAATTGGAAACGAAAAAGCCATAGAGGTACTTATTTCCAGACACCAAAAAGAAATTTTCTCTACCATTTTTTACAAAGTTTTGGATGATGATTTGTCCAATGATATTTTCCAAGATACCTTTATGAAAGCTATTGTTTTTATAAAAGAAAATAGATACAATGATGAGGGTAAATTTGTAATTTGGTTAAAAAGAATAGCCAACAACCTTATAATAGACTATTACCGAGCCAAATCCAGAAAAAAAACAATTTCTGAAACTCAACAAAACGAACAAGAATTTTCCATTTTTGATTTTTTACCTTCCAATACAGATAATATCGAGGAGCAATTGGTGAAATCCCAAATAATAGAAGATATAAAAAAGATGTTGATTTATTTGCCGGAAAATCAACAAGAAATCATTCAGTTAAGATTTTTTGAGGAATTGAGTTTCAAAGAAATTGCTGAAAAAACTAATACAAGTATCAATACTACATTGGGTAGGGTAAGGTATGCCATCATCAATTTAAGAAAAATGATGAACGATAATAATATTATTCTTTCACTGGAATAATATATTGAAAAAAACTTCGTTATAAAATAATACAAACAACTAAAAGCCTATGAAAAAAAATGACTCTGTTAGGGTGAATAAATTTGTCCCTAAACCACAAACTATCAAATTTATTTTGGATTTCTCCAAAAGCCTTTCAACTTTGAAATCTAGAAAAAAAGTTTTTGTGATTTGTAAAAATTAATACTGATAATTTTTTTAACTAAATTTGTGCCTTATGAAAATAAGACACATTTTTTTTGACCTCGACAATACCCTTTGGGATCATAGGAAAAACGCCTATCTAACACTAGAAAACTTATTCGAAAGAAAAAATATTCAAAAGAAATATCATTTGGAATTTAAAGTTTTTCATCAAGTTTTTTATGACATCAACGAAGTGCTTTGGGCAAAGATTAGAGAAGGAGAAATAGATAAAGACTACCTAAGAAAACATCGCTTTTATGATAGTTTTTTACATTTTGGAATAGACGATTGGGAGTTGTCCGAGTATTTTGAAAGTCAATTTTTGGACGAAATTATTGTCTATAATCACCTGTTAGAAGGTTGTGTAGAGCTTTTGGACTATTTGCAATCCAAGAATTTTTCGCTTCATATTATTTCTAATGGTTTCCAAGATGTTACCCACAGAAAAGTGGAAAAGTCGGGTATTTCCAAATATTTCCAAACCATAACTTCTGCTGATGAGCTGAATATCCGAAAGCCAAAATCGGAAATTTTTCAACTTGCATTGGACAAAGCAAATGCCAACAAATCTGAAAGTTTGATGGTGGGAGATGATTGGATTGCCGATGTAGAAGGTGCAATTGCTTTTGGACTTGATGTTGTTTTTTTTGAAGTATTACAAGAAAATAATCCTACAAAAGGTGTAAAAACAATCACTCAACTATCAGGATTAAAGAATATTATTGTCGAGTTGAATTAATTTCTCCAAGACTTCGTCGGTTTTTTGTAGGCAATCTGCAATAGTATCATTGTTAAAGATTACGAAATCTGCAAATTCTCTTTTTTTATTTTCAGGCATTTGTTTTAGCAAAATTTCAGTTACTTCTTCATGAGTTTTGTGGTCTCTTTGCATGACTCTATGTATCCTAATTTCTTCATCGGCAGTTACCAATATGGTTTTGTAGCAATTTTTATGTAGTCCTAATTCAAATAATAATGCGGTTTCTTTGAAAATAAAACTGCTATTTTGTTGAGACACCCAATTGTGAAAGTGCTTAGCAACTGCCGGGTGTATAATTTGGTTGAGTTGTTGCAACAAGTCATGATTTTTGAAAACTTTATCTGCCACCCATTTTCTGTTATATTTTTGATTGTGGTAGGCATTTTCACCCAAAAGTTGTGTGATTTTTAATTTCAAATTTTGGTCGATATTCACTAATTCTTTTGCCCAATAATCGGAGTTGTAGATGGGAAAACCTTTTCCCTGAATGTATTGTGCAACAGTGGATTTTCCACTGCCAATACCTCCTGTTATGCCTATTAGTTTTGTCATTTTGTTGTGCGTTAGTTTGCAGCCCGACTTGAACGGAGCTCTTTTCTATTTTTGCCCAAGCAAAAATAGAAAAAGCGGGAGTGGAAGGCGGAAAAGCTGCCCCAATAAAAAATATTAATACCCAAATACTTCGTTGAAACTATATGTTTGATCGAGTTTTACTCCTTTTTCTGTCATTTTTAGAGAAGCTAATTCGTGGTGTGCATCGTGTTCGAAAAATAATAGGTAGTCGTTGTCGATACATTGTTTCAGGAATTTGCCTTTTTCTTCTAATGTTAGCAAAGGTCGAGTGTCGTAACCCATTACATATACTTGTGGAATATGTCCACTGGTTGGGATAAGGTCGGCGGCAAAAACTATTGTTTTTTCTTGGTATTGTAACACTGGGAGCATTTGTTTTTCGGTATGTCCATCTACAAATATTACATCCATTTTCAGATCTGGTGCAAAACCATAATTGCCTATTGTTGGCAATGGGAGAAAATTGAGTTGTCCACTTTCTTGTATTGGGATAATATTTTCTGTTAGGAAACTGGCTTTTTCTCTGGAATTGGGTTGTGTTGCCCAATCCCAATGATTTTCATTGGTCCAAAAATTAGCATTTTGGAAGGCTGGTCTATATCCTGATTTTTCATCATTCCATTCGATAGCACCACCACAATGGTCAAAGTGTAGGTGGGTAAGGAATACATCGGTAATGTCTTCTTTTACAAAACCGAATTTTTTGAGATTTTTATCCAAGGTGTCATCGCCAAATAATGAATAATGTCCAAAGAATTTACTGTCTTGTTTGTTTCCCAAACCACAATCGATAAGGATAAGTTTTTTTCCATCTTCCACCAAAAGTGAGCGAGTTCCTAATTCGATAAGATTTTTCTCGTCGGCAGGATTTGTTTTTTCCCATAGAGATTTAGGAACTACCCCGAACATAGCACCACCATCTAATTTGAATTTTCCACACTGCAAAGGATATAATTTCATATTGTTAATTTTAAAATAATTATAAAAAGAAAAATCAAAAAAAAACATTTGATAGTCCTAAGTTCAAAAGTATCTTTTTTTCTGGATTTGGACAAATGAAACTTATATAAAGTGGTAAAAACTACTAAATACAACAATTTTGAAGATTGTAAATTTTAGAAAATTTAGCTTTTGAATGATGATATTTAACATTTGTTGGTGTTTTTTCAAAAAAAAGTTAAAAAAAAGTGAAAATTAATTTTTTTTTTCAGACTTTTGCATACTATTTAATAATAATATAGTGTAATAATATGAAGAAAATAACAACAAGTGTAATGATTGTGGTATTGTCTTCTGCTTTTACTCTGGCTTCGGCACAGAAAGTAAAAAAAGACAGTATAAAAGAACAACAGATTGGCGAGGTAATAATTACCGGAGCTATGGGAATCAAGAAAAAACTAGATCAACAGACTTCTTCTGTTTCTGTAGTTAGCAATTCCGAACTGAACCAAGCGAATAACCAAAATGCGGTACAAGCATTAACGGGTAAAGTAGCAGGTCTTACTATTAGCCAGTCTGATTCTAGTGTTAATGGGTCTTTTGACATCAAATTGAGAAGTTCCAAAACATTAACAGGTTCTACAAGTCCATTGATAGTAATAGATGGGGTAAAATCCTCAATTGCTATGTACACCCAACTACCATCGGATATGATAGAATCCGAAACTATCCTAAAAGGTATGCAAGGTGCAGCTCTTTATGGTTCGGATGGGGTTAATGGTGCGATTATCGTAACTACCAAAAAAGGTGCAGCTGGTGCTAGAAAAGTAAAAGTAACCTTGAATTCTGGTATAGAATTCGAAAATGTAGCTTTTGTACCTGCTAGACAAAAAAAATATGGACAAGGTTGGTACGGAGAAAGAATACATGTGGAAAATGGAGCTTGGGGTCCTGCTTATACAGATCCAGCTTTTGCAGGACAATTATTACCTGTTGGTATCCCATTGTATGATATGGATGGTAATGGTATTATTTCTATAAATGGTAATGATGGAAACTATCCGCTGAATGATATAGCTTCGTCTAAATATTTCAAATATGCTCCATTGGACAAAGATAATGTTAGAAGTTTTTTCCAAACTGGTACTAATATCATCAATGGTGTTACCATAGCTACCGGAGATGCAACTAGTTACGCTTCCCTTTCCTTGAACAGACAAGATAAGGAATTTATCGTAATGGAAGATAAATTGAAAAAAACCTCTGCTCTCTTCAAAGGTGGTTTCAAAAAAGATAGATGGTCTTTGGACGGTATAGTTTCGGTAACTGCTACTAGTACCAACCAAACCAACGGAGATATCTATACCAATATCTTACAAACTCCTTCGGAAATAGATATTCGTGCTTGGAAAGGTGCTTTGAATGACGATAGAGCTTACTCTTGGACTATGTTCCACGAGAATCCTTATTGGAATATAAAACATGAAAGAGGAATGTCCAGCTCTACTTTTATGAATGGTACCATCAACCTAGCATATAAGGTTAATGATCATATTACTGTTAGTAACAATGGTTCGGCACAATTCATAGTTGGAGATGGTATGGCTTTCAGAGATGCGTATTCTGGAACTGCTCAAAAACCAACCATTGCTGGTCTTACAGCAATTACTTCTGCTTTCTCTCAAAATAACTCTATCAGTAGATTATTGTATAATGATTTCATAGTTAATTTTGATTATGACCTTACTGATGATTTGAATTTGAAATTCTTGACAGGTTTCAATACCCAAGAGTCTTATTCTAAAATTACCAGTGCAGGAGGTTCTGGTCTTAACATTCCGGGAATATATACCGTATGGAATGTTTCCAAACCAACCCAACCATATAGTTTGAGCAATAGCAGACTTACTTCTAGAAAATATGCGGTATTTGGAAATTTGGATTTGAACTACAAAAACTACCTTTCTTTCAATGCAACTCTTAGAGGGGAGTCTAGTTCCAAATTCTTAAACTCCGATGTTACCAAAAGAACAGATAGCTACAACTATTGGTATCCATCTGCAGGGGTTTCTTTCAATGTAAGAAATGCTTTTGATGGAGTAAAAAATTTCAATTCTCTAAGTAGATTTGTGGTAAAAGGTTCTTGGGTAAGAGTAGGTGGAGATGATCCTATTTCTGCTTATGCAATAGAAAATACCGCAGTACTTGGTTCTGGCTTCCCATACAGTTCTGGACCGTTGAGTTTTGTGAACAATGCTAGCCCAACTGCCTATGATGTAAAACCTCAATTTATTACTTCCAAAGAGGTAAACCTAGGTTTAGGATTTTTTAGAGATAGAAT
>JAFDZJ010000399.1 GCA_018266965.1 Bacteroidota bacterium | reverse complement strand
GGTAAAGGCGATTGGCTCATAATAGAAGCCGATGAAAGCGATGGTTCCGTAGTACAATATCATCCGGAAATTGGTCTGCTTTTGAATATTGATAAAGACCACCAAGAAATTGATGAATTGATGGAACTTTTTTCTAAATTTAAAAAAAATACAAAATCGTTATTTATTGTAAATCAATCCAATACATTGTCTTCACAATTGTCTGAAAACTCAAAAGTAGATTTTGGGTTCAACAATGAAAATGCAGGATATAACGCAACCAATTTCCTACAAAATGGTTTCCATTTGAGTTTTGAATTGAGACAAAAGAAATTCCAAATGAACGCTATCGGACAATATTCCGTAGAAAATGCTACCGCTGCAATTGCCGTAGCTCACGAAATAGGAATTGATTTGGAGACCTGTGCCAAAAGCCTAGAAAAATACGAAGGAATATACAGAAGACAACAGGTTTTGGGAAATAAAAATGGTATTTGGGTAATTGATGATTATGCTCACAACCCTGCCAAAATGTGCCGCAAGTATCCGAGCTTGTCAACCAATTGCAAACAGAGTAATTGCTTGGTTCCAACCTCATGGTTATGGTCCGACTAGGTTTTTGAGAAAAGATTTTGTTGATGAAATTTCCAAAGCATTAAGACCAGAAGATGAAATCTGGATGAGCGAAATTTTCTATGCCGGAGGTACAGCTGTTAAAGATATTTCTGCCAATGATTTGATTGTTGATATACAAAACAATGGCAAGAAAGCCTCGTTTGTTGAAGATAGAAAAAACCTAGTATCCGAATTGAAAAAAACCATAAAACCCGGAGATGTACTCTTGTTGATGGGAGCCAGAGATCCTAGTCTAGAAATCTTTTGCAAAGAAGTGTATGATGCACTAGACTTGTAAAACTTTGTCCGAAAGTTGGATTTGCTAAATCTTGTTCGATGTTTTTTGTATATTTGATTTTTGGCTTTTCATTCCGGTTGCGATTACTTATTAGATAACCAGAAAAACAAAATGTCAGAATTTAAAATTATTTCTTATGAAAAAAACAATTTGGACAATCATTGGTGCTGGGTTTCTACTATTAAACTTTGCCTGTAAAAACACCAATAAAAATACTAAAAAATCCGAACAGTTGGACAAAATTGCCTCCAACTATTACGAAGAATATCTGAAATTACACCCACTGGAAGCAACCTCACAAGGAGATGAACGGTATAATAACCTACTTACCATCAATATTTCCGCTGAAGCTATTGCTAGTGAAAGTTCGCTCTACCAAAAAGTGGACAATCAACTGAAACAATTGGATTATCAATCGCTTTCCGATGATGATAAAGTGATATATGATGTGTTAAAATTCAAAATAGAAGATTACCTTTCCGGACTTCCTTTCCATTTCGAACTTTTTCCATTTACCCAATTCTCCGGACTTCCTTTGGAGTTTCCTTTACTGGGCAGTGGAGAGGGTAGCCAACCCTTCAAAACCGTAAAAAATTATGAAGATTGGTTGCAAAGAATGGACAAATTTCCCGTTTGGATGGAACAAGCCAAAATGAATTTTGAAAAAGGAATTACTGAAAATACAGTTCTACCTAAAGTTTTAGTAAACAAAATGATTACCCAGATGAAAGCCGAAGAACTCACTACTTCTGATTTCGAAAAAAATATTTTCTTTGGACCAATCAAAAAATTCCCAGCTAACTTTTCAGAGGATCAAAAGAAAAATTTGTCCGATAAATATAAAGTTGCAATCCAAGAAAAAATAATCCCTGCCTACAAGGAAATGGCAGTTTTTTTGGAGCAAACCTATCTCCCAAAAGCCAGAACTACCGATGGTATAAATGCAGTACCCAAGGGAGAAGAAATGTATAAATATCTAGCCAAAAGCTGGACTACAACCAACAAATCTCCGGAAGATATTTTCCAAATAGGTAAGGTGCAAGTAGAAAATATCCGTGCCGAAATGATGAAAGTAAAAGCTGAATTAGGATACCAAGGTAGCTTGGAAAGTTTTATAAAAAATGTTGCCAACGACCCCAAAGCTATGCCGTATAAAACCGAAAAAGATGTACTGAATGCTTTTCAGCAAATCTTAACTAAAATAACTCCTCAACTTAAAAAAAGTTTTAATGTAGTACCCAAAACTCCATTTGAGATTCGGGCTACAGAGAAATTCCGAGAAGCCACAGCTAGTGCAGAGTATATACAAGGTACACCAGATGGAAAAAGACCCGGTATTTTCTATATTCCTATACCGGATCCCACCAAAATAAATGTTACCAATGGTATGGAATCTCTTTTCCTACACGAAGCAATCCCTGGACATCACTACCAAATATCTTTGCAACAAGAAAATACCAGCCTTCCCAAATTCATGCGTTTTGGTTGGCTTGGAGCTTATGGCGAAGGCTGGGCACACTATTGCGAAACTCTAGGACCAGAATTTGGACTATACACCGATCCTTACCAAAAAATGGGTTACCTAAGCGATCAAATGTTACGAGCAGTCCGTTTGGTAGTAGATACCGGAATACATACCGGAATGATGAACCGAGAGGTTGCCATTGCCTATTATCTTAACAATATCTCCGATAACCAAGCCAATGCTACCGCAGCAATAGAAAGATATATGGCAATTCCTGGACAGGCATTGTCCTACAAAATAGGCTCTCTGAAAATAATAGAACTTCGAGAAAAATACACCAAAGAATTAGGAAAAAAATTCAATCTCGCTAGTTTTCATGACGAAGTCCTTAGCCAAGGTTGTTTACCTCTTGATGTATTGGATAGAAAAATGGCAAATTGGGCAAAAAAACAATAGACATGACAAAGGTGCTGGTCTCGGTTTTCAACAACTTGTACACCGACCAAAGAATAGAAAAAATTTGCGAAACACTACACAATAATGGATTTTCGGTAGAGCTTATCGGCTCTTCTTGGGACGGTTTACCAACAATCAATAGACCTTATCCACACTATAGAATACCTTTGAAATCCAAAAGGTTGAAATGGGCTTATGTTGAATTTAACCTAAAACTTTATGCGTATTTGAAGAAGAAAAAATCCGAGAATTGCATTTTTGTAGCTAATGATTTGGATACAATACTCCCGAATTATTTTTTAAGTAAAAGATTTAAAATCCCATTGATATACGATAGCCACGAAATTTTTACGGAAATGCCATCATTAAATAATAAATGGACAAAAAAAATATGGCAATTGGTAGAAAAAATCACGGTTCCAAACATCAAATATATGATGTGTGCCAATGATAGCTACGCTGAATGGTATGAAAAAAAATACGCTATTAACAAACCGGTTGTCGTACGAAATTTGCCCAAAAGGATAACGAATGTAAAGGAAGAAAATGAAGACAGTTCTACAAAAATAATCTTATATCAAGGTGCAATCAACCCTTCCAGAGGTTTGGACAAGGTAATTCCTGCTATGAAACTTATAGACAATGCTGCACTTTGGATTGTAGGAACAGGACCTAAATTGGAAGAATATCAAGGACTTTCGGAATCTTTGAAACTAACAGAGAAAATAAAGTTTTTGGGGAAATTAAGCCCAGAAAAATTACGAGAAATTACACCCAAAGCATCGGTTGGAATAAGTATAGAGGAAAATAATGGTTGGAGTTATTACTACTCTTTACCCAACAAAATTTCGGATTACATACAATCCGGCGTTCCTGTTGTCTGCTCCAATTTCCCAGAAATGAAAAAAATAATTAACCGATTTGCTGTCGGTGAATTTATTGAAAACCATAGCGAAATCGAACTTTCTAATAAAATAAACAAAGTATTGGCACTAGGAAAAAATTATTATAAACCCGCTCTAGAAAACGCTTCCAAAGAACTTTGTTGGGAGAACGAACAACCAAATTTACTAGCATTGTACAACCAAGTAGTTCAAGAAACTTTTAACTAATTATCCAAATGAACTATCTTTGCAAACAACAGATTACAAACCAATGACAATTCAAGAAAAACAAAAAGAAATAGTAGAAGACTTCAATTTTTTGGAAGATTGGGAACAGAAATACGAATATATCATTGATCTTGGAAAATCACTGGTAGGTATTCCGGACAATGAAAAAAAAGAGGAAAATCTCATCAAAGGTTGCCAATCCAGAGTATGGATAGTACCAGAGTACAAAGAGGGCAAACTTTTTTTTGAAGCTGACTCCGATGGGATACTTCCAAAAGGGATTATAGCACTGTTGGTTTCTATATACAGTGGACACAGTACCAAGGAAATTGTAGATTCGGATTTCAAATTTATAGAAGAAATTGGATTGCAAGAATTTCTTTCTCCAACCAGAGCCAATGGATTGATGGCGATGACCAAGCAAATAAAATTTTATGCAGTTGCCTATCAATTGAAATCATGACCAGGATATTAGCATATCGATTTTCTGCCTTTGGAGATGTTGCAATGACAGCTCCTGTTATAAAAGAATTTCTAATTCAAAACCCCGAAACAGAAATTATAATGGTAAGCAGAAAAAATTTTGAGGCTCTGTTTTCTAATATTCCAAGATTGATTTTTCATGGGATTGATGTGGAACAATACGATGGATATTTTGGATTGAAAAAACTAGCCAAAGAGTTACATTTGCTTTACCACCCCAATTTGGTTGCCGATTTGCATGGGGTAATCCGATCCAGATTGCTGAATAAATTTTTGGAAAGAAAATCCTATAAAGTATTCAAAATAAACAAAGGCAAAGAAGAAAAACAACACCTTACCGATGTTTGGAATTTAGAAAAAATACAACTACAACCAACAGTAGAAAGGTATGCTGATGTTTTTCGAGCCATGGGATTTTCTATGGTATTATCTCATCAATTGGAAAATAATTTAAAACAAAAAAAAGGAGTTGGATTCGCTCCATTCGCCCAACACAAAGGGAAAATGCTTCCTTTGGACAAATCTTTTGTTTTGGCTAAAAAAATTGCAGAAAAGTATCCTGTTTATTTTTTTGGAGGAGGGAAAAACGAGCAAGATTTGTTGGAACAATGGGAAAAAGAAATTCCCAATACAAAATCATTAGCAGGAAAATTGAAACTAGATGGCGAATTAGAAAAAATTGCTTCTCTGGAAATCATGATTTCTATGGATTCCGCCAATATGCACTTGGCAAGTTTGGTAGGTACTCGTTGCGTTTCTATTTGGGGTGCAACACATCCTTTTGCTGGATTTTTGGGATATGGACAAAAAATGGAAGATGTAATACAGGTAAAAGATTTAACTTGCAGACCATGTTCGGTATTTGGAGACAAAGACTGTTATCGTGGAGATTGGGCTTGTCTTAATGAATTGCAGGTGGAGAAAATTTATGATAAAGTTTCTTCTATTGTAGATGAAAATCTCAATTAACTTTATCTTTTACTTTTAAAAAAATCTTTTATCAGCTCCGAACATTCTTGTTCCAATACCCCTGTAATAACTTCGGTTTTTGGGTGCAAGGAAATTCCTTTTGCAATATAACCTCTATGCAAATCTTTGGCACCTATTACAACTTTGCTAATCTGGGACCAAGCCAAAGCACCTGCACACATCACACAGGGTTCTAGGGTAACAAAAAGTGTACAGTCAATCAAATATTTTCCACCTAAAAAATTGGCTGCCGAAGTAATTGCCTGCATTTCTGCATGGGCGGTAACATCATTTAGCATTTCTGTAAGATTATGTCCTTTGGCAATAACCCTATCATTAAAAACCACAACGCAACCCACAGGGACTTCATCTTTTTCCAGTGCCAACAATGCTTCTTGATAGGCTAATCTCATAAAATATTCGTTGGTAAACATCTTCAAAATATTTTTTAATCGAACTTCATTGTAAGTGGCATCTTGAATCTGTATCTTACCAAATTATTGTTAATAACTGCAGGACTGAATTTTTTTGGCAAAAGATACATAGCAATTTCTGCCTGCCTATTGAAAGTTGGATTGTCTCCAAAGGCTTCTACATGAGTTATTTCTCCATCTTTTTCTACTATAAAGGCAACATCGGTTTTCAACTCTTTTGTAGCTGGACTACCATCTATATACAATAGATTAACAACTTCTTTTCTCATTTCGTTTAGTCCACCAGGATAGGTTGCAGGTTTTTCATTTTGTGGAAGTTTATTCCCTTCATGCACAAAACTTTGTTTGGTATCTGTTTCTTGTTTTGGAAAAAGTGCTTCTTGGTTTTTTACTCTAATCAACGAGTTTATAAATTCAACATTCTGCAAACTGTCCATTTTAACCATAAATTCTGCAAAAGTTTTTTTTATTTCTATTTTTTTATAATCATCTTTTTCCAAATCAAATTGTTTTTTGAATGATTGTCCCAGCAATATCCTGTGGTTGTCAAAATATCCTTTCGCTTTTTTGAACTCTTCATTCTGTTGCCCAAAGAACAAATGAGATAACAAGAAAAATAGGAATATATATAGGTTTTTTTGCACAGTATGTTTTTTTAAAAAAATGAAGTTATCTTACAAAAATAACAAATTTTTCAAGAAATAGAGCCTTATAAATATTTGGATTATAAAACTGAATGATTGATGTTTTTAATGGTTGAATTATTTTTATATAGTTATTTCTGCCTAATTTTATAAAAATTTTTTATAATGAATTTCAGAATAGAACACGATACCATGGGCGAAGTAAAAGTCCCAGCAGACAAACTATGGGGAGCGCAAACAGAACGGTCTAGAAATAATTTTGATATTGGCGAACACTCTTCCATGCCCAAAGAAATAATAGATGCTTTTGCAATTCTAAAAAAAGCAGCAGCTTATACCAACGCAGATTTGGGAGTTCTTTCCCCAGAGAAAAGAGATTCAATTGCTTTGGTTTGCGAAGAAATTTTGTCAGGTAAACTCTATGACCAATTTCCTTTGGTAATTTGGCAGACGGGTTCCGGAACACAAAGCAATATGAATGTAAACGAAGTTATTGCCAACAAATCCCATATTAATGGTGGAGGGATTTTGGGAGAAAAAACCGAAATACACCCCAACGATGATGTTAATAAATCTCAATCCTCCAACGATACTTTCCCAACAGCTATGCACATTGCGGCATACAAAAAAGTGGTAGAAAAAACCATTCCTGCTTTGGAAAAACTTACCAATACATTAGAAAAAAAATCCATAGATTTCCAAACTGTTGTAAAAATTGGTAGGACACACCTAATGGACGCAACTCCTCTTACTTTGGGACAAGAATTTTCCGGGTATGCTGCTCAACTAAAATACGCAAAAAAAGCCATTGAAAATACTTTGCCTCACTTACAAGAAATTGCTTTGGGAGGTACAGCTGTTGGGACAGGACTCAACACCCCAAATGGGTATGCAGAAAAAGTTGCTGACTATATAGCACAATTTTCTGGACATCCTTTTGTAACTGCTCCTAACAAATTCGAGGCTTTGGCTACACACGATGCAATTGTAGAAACCCATGGTGCATTGAAACAATTGGCAGTTAGTTTATACAAAATAGCACAAGATATTCGTCTTCTTGCTTCTGGACCTAGATCAGGAATTGGCGAAATCCATATCCCCGAAAACGAACCTGGTTCGTCCATCATGCCTGGAAAAGTAAATCCTACACAAAACGAAGCCTTAACAATGGTTTGTACACAAGTTTTGGGAAACGACACCACCATATCTTTTGCTGGAACACAAGGTAATTATGAACTCAATGTTTTCAAACCTGTTATGGCGTACAATTTTTTGCAGTCCGCAACACTATTAGCAGATTCCATGATTTCTTTTAATGACCATTGTGCTGTTGGTATAGAACCAAACCTAGGCAGGATAAAAGAATTGGTGGACAATTCGCTAATGTTGGTTACTGCACTCAATACCCATATAGGATATGAAAATGCCGCCAAAATTGCAAAAGCAGCACACCTAAACGGAACAACGCTAAAAGAAGAAGCCGTGAGATTAGGGTTGTTAACCGCCGAACAATTTGACCAATGGGTAGTGCCAGAAAATATGGTAGGTGGATTGAAATAACAATGATTTTTACTACACAATCATTATCAGGAATTAATTAAATTTTAAATTAACCCCCAACAAAAAGTTAGCTTTTGCTTGTGCATAGTAATAGGGAGAACCATAATCTACTCCATAGTTGGTATAGCTACGATTGAATATATTATTAACCAAAACAAAAATTCCAATATCTGTTTTTCCCCAGCTACATTTGTAATTTGCCAAGAAATCGGTAAGTTGATAGGCGTTTAGTTTATACTCTTCGGTTTGGGTATTGTTGATGTATTGCTTGCCGACAAATTTTTGTACCAAGGATAAACTTATTTTTTCGGTAGGCAAATAATTTATGGTTGCATTTCCTATAAAATCAGGAGAAAATGCAATATTTGTATTTCCGAAATTGGTGGTTCCGAAATTGGTTTCTACAATATAGTTTTGATTTTTATTTTGGCTAATGGTAGTATTTGCAAGAATATTCCATTGTTTGGACAATTTGTAATTGGCAACAATTTCCAATCCTCTTCTATAGCTTTTACCACTGTTTTCGTGTAATGCTGCACCAACATCGTTTACAGCACCTGTAAGCACCAATTGGTTTTCATAAAGCATATAATATACATTTGCTGCTATCGATATATTTCCAAGAGTTGTGTTGTAACCCAATTCGAAATCGTGTAGTTGCTCTGGTTGTATATTAGGATTTTCTTTTAAATCATTTCTGGCAGGTTCTCTATGAGCATTAGCATAAGAAAAATAGAAATTTCCAAACCCAGCTTGATAGGTAGTACCAATTTTTGGATTAAAGAAGAAATATTTTTTATCAAATTCAGGAGATTCTTCGGCACTAGCCTTGTCCACACGGCTATCATATTGAATGTTTCTAAATTGTGCATCTGCAAAAACACCCCAATTATCAATAGAATAAAGCACTTTTCCATAAGCAGAAATTTCATTTTTCAGAGCATGATTTCTATAATATTCCCAAGGAAGATTGCTAGGTTGAAGATTAGTTCCATCGGTTATTTCGCCAAAGTGTTTGCCAAAATACTGATTGGCAACCCAACCTATATTAATATTCCATTGGTTTAATTTTCCTTGTAACTCGGAAACAATTCCGTAGAAATTATTATCTAGCCATTTTTGTCTAATCAAATCGGCACGGGAAATAGTAGTATTGCCAATAATTATATTCGGGAGTCCGTATTTGCTGTATTTTTGGTTGGATTTGTAATTGTCATAATATCCTTTGCCTTGGGTGTAGTGTATAGTTGTGTTCAGTTTCCACAAGTTACCTAGTTTTTGTTCCCAAAGCAATTGGTAATTTTTCTGATTATAGTTGTCGGTTTCGTTGTTGTAAAATCCTACAATTTCTCCATTAGCATTGTATATTTCTCCGGAAGTATTATATCT
>JAFDZJ010000398.1 GCA_018266965.1 Bacteroidota bacterium | reverse complement strand
TTCACTAAATATTTTCATTAGACAAAATTTGTTTAGACAAATTTAGTCTAATTATTTTAATTGTGAAAATATTTTGGGTAATTTTTATTTTGATTTACTGACTATAAAATAAGGTTTAATCTGAAATGAAAAAAGTTCAATGTTTTTATTATGCAAAGCTATAACGATGTTGGAATTAAAAATCTTCGATTTTTCTTTGCGTCTTATCATTTTATTGGTGCATTTAATATTTTGCGTCTTTGCGTATAATATTAATTTTCAATAATTTAATTTATAATTACAAATGTACAATAGGTTTAAAATATTTTGTTCAGCACATCAAAATAAAATTTTCCTCTTTATTCAAAATTTAAAAATGAAAAAACGAGATTGTTCATCTTTTATTTGAAGCTAAATAATAACAGTCCTTTTTTATCTGTTTCATAATTATTATATCAACCTTTCTTTGTTTTATTTTAACAACAGTCGCAATAATTTATATGATATTTTGGAAAATTAATTTATATTTGTCAAAATTTATAATAATAATAAAAATGAAAAAAATTATATCTCTTATTGCAGCTGCAATTGTTGTTTTTTCTGTACAATCATGCAAAAGAACATCGGATACAGATGGCGACCTTTTGAATAATTTGGATGCCAACCAAGGTGGATTAATCGGGAAAAGAGCTTTGTTCCGCGAAACAAAAGTAGGCGATACCCTTACCTATTATTATACAGGATACAACCTAACCTCTGCAATTGGAACTAACAGAACAACACAAATTTCTTATAATGGAAACCAAGTAGATAAAATTGTATTTACAGGGTTTGTGGGACAAGATTTGGTGAAATATACTAGAAATTTCAATTATGATAACTCTGGAAAGATAAGTACAATTGTAGAAAATAAAACAATTACAGCTTCTGGTGCCAATTTCAAATCGGAAATTCAAATGAAATACAAACCCAACTCGACTATAGATTCCATAATTGTAAAAACTGGACAAGTAGTTGTTGGACAAAATTTCGCATACACCAATTATGCTAGGACAGGCGTTACCTATACCGGAAACAATATTAGCCAACTTATAAAAAACGAAGGAGTAATTTCTTCTACTGGACAACTTGTACCTTCCATCGTAAAAACTACTTACAAATTTGATAATTTCGACGACAAAAAAAGCCCATATACACTAATCCCAACTGCATATTTGGTTTCCCAATCGGTTGATGATTTTGCAAAAGCTTACAAATTGTGTCCTAATAACCCGAAGAAAACAAGTTTCCAAACCCATCTTATGGCAAATCCTACCGTGGTTACTACCACTTGTACTTATGACCCACAAGATTATCTTACTTCTTCTTTCAATGTTTTTTATCAATACAAACCTTTCTAATTACTCCATGTTGAAAAAGCTATTTTTATTAAGTGTTTTTGGATTAGTAACATCTTGTACATCGTCCGGAGATATTATTGGTATGGACGAAATAAACCTGAATGGTCCAAAACAAATTATACAAACCGTATCAACTGTCGGTAGTAACAATGTGCTTACCTATTCCGTAGGTGGAAACAAATTTGTAAAACTATCGGATACCAACGCAACTATTCTTCACGAAATTTCTTATGCTAATAACAAAATTACACATATCAATGGCTATTTCAAAGATCCAGTTGCTGCAACAACTACTAATATTAGTATAGATTTTGTATATAGCGGAGCTACTCTTACAGGCTTACAAGGTACTGAAGAAACAGGTGGAGTTGCTACTACCATTGCCACGGCTTACACCTATACCAACGGTAAAGTTTCCAAAATACTTACTACCAAAACAACTCCACAAGCAGGTGGAAATCCAGTTGTTTCGTATGTTCAAAATGATTTGACTTTCCAAGGGTACAACCTTTCTCAATCGGTATTTACCACAGGTACTGTTGCGGGAAATGTACTTACCCCTGTTAGTGTAGTCTCAACAAGTTATTCCGGATATGATACCAAAATCAATTATTTGTATGGATTACCTTTGGAATATGGATTGTTTAGTGCATACAATTCTACAGGACTCAATTATCTTTCCTCCAACAATCCACAAACTATTTCTGTAGATGTTATGGGACAGATAACCACTAATAATTATGCTTATCAATACGGAGTTGCAGCCATGCCAACGAAAGTAATACAAGGAAATTCCACGATCAATTATAGTTATCAACCCTGGAATTATTAACTTTTTGTAGTTTATAAATTTTATTCCCAGACTTTTTTTTGTTTGGGATTTTTTTGTTTTAAAAGTATCTTTGCATTCACAATATTAAAATAATCTATTTTGAAATATCTTATCGTAGGATTAGGAAACAAAGGAGCGGAATACGAAAATACCCGACACAATGTGGGTTTCAAAGTGGTTGAAGAAATCGCTAAATCCATAGAAGCTAACTTCCAATCCGCCAATTTCGGTTGGTTGGCAGAAGGAAAATACAAAGGCAGAAAAATCTTTTTATTGAAACCAGATACTTATATGAATTTGTCTGGAAATGCGGTAAAATTTTGGATGCAAAAAGAAAATATTCCTTTGGAAAACATCCTCGTTATAACTGATGATTTGGCACTTCCTTTTGGTACACTTCGACTAAAAAAGAAAGGTTCTGATGCAGGACACAATGGATTGAAAAATATTCAAGAAAATTTGGGTACCCAAGATTATCCAAGGTTGAGATTTGGGATTTCTGCCGAATTTGCAGAAGGAAAACAAGTGGATTATGTGTTGGGGAATTGGTCTGAAGTAGAAAATGAAAAACTCCCAGAAAGAATTGAAAAATTTTCCAAAGCAGCTCTTTCATTTGTGTTTGCTGGTATTCAAAACACTATGAATACCTTCAATGGAAAATAACCTGTCTTGTTAAATTTATTTGGACTCCTGAAATTTGCATTAAAAATTAAAATATTACCTATAATTTTTGCAGAACAGCATTAGCATAAGGACAAGTGGCTGTTATTTTCAAATTATTTTCTTTGGCATAATCCACACAAGCTTGTACTAATTCTTTACCCAATCCTTTTTCTCCAAAAGCTGAATCTACTTCGGTATGGAAAATATCCAAGGTATTGTCTTTTATTGTGAATTCTATAAAACCTGCCTTTTCTTGATGGTAAAATATCGTGATTATTCCACTGTTGCTTTCTAGTTGTATTGTTGTATGAGTCATTATGATTTTTTTTTAGATGTTGAAAAGTTTGTTTTAATGAAAAATTAATTTCATTAATTGTAGTCAAATTTAAGGCTTTTTAGGATAAGTGAGAATTTTTTTGTTTTTAAATTGAATTTGTAACGATAATATTTTTTCTGTAGAAAGTTCAATGAAAATATGTTTCAGAAATACTCTTTTTATTTGTTTTTTCATCATTTGTAAAACCTAATTCTAGATAAGACCAAATCAAAACCTTATCTTTGCAAAAATAATTCTGATATGAGCGATTTAATGCCTTGTCCAAAATGTAAAAGTGAATTTACCTACGAGCAAGATAATCTTTTGGTTTGTAGCCAATGTTTTTATGAATTTGATCCTTCCGAAGTTGGTAACGAAGACAAAGTGTTGGATATGAATGGAAATGAGTTGCAAAATGGCGATGCTGTTGTTGTAATGAAAGATCTCCCTGTAAAAGGTGCTCCCAAACCTGTAAAAGCAGGTACAAAAGTAAAAAATATAAGATTAAGACCAGATTCCGACCATAATATAGATTGCAAAATAGATGGGTTTGGTGCAATGGCTCTGAAATCTGAATTTGTGAAAAAAGCCTAATCTCCACGGTACTAGTTATGCAGCAGAAAAAAGGAATACTATTGGTAAATCTTGGTTCTCCAAAATCCACCAATGTAGAAGATGTAAAAGAGTATTTGGACGAGTTTTTGATGGACGAAAAAGTTATAGATTATCGTTGGCTTTTTCGTGCTTTACTGGTAAGAGGTATTATCTTGAAAACAAGACCAAAAAAATCCGCAGCTGCATACAAAACAGTTTGGACAGAAGAAGGCTCGCCTTTGATAGTTTATACAAAAAAAATTAAAGAAAAACTTCAACCTTTGGTTTCTGTTCCTGTGGAAATAGGTATGCGATATGCTGAACCTAGCATAGAAACGGGTATTAGAAACCTTGTAGAAAAAGGAGTTACCGAGATAGTGTTGTTTCCATTGTACCCTCAATATGCAATGAGTACTACTGAAACAGTGATAGATAAAGCCGAAGAGGTAAAATTGAAATATTTCCCTAGTATAAAATTATCTTATGTGAAACCTTTTTACAATAGAGAAATTTATATTGATTGTTTGGCGGAAAGTATCAAGGAAAAATTACCGGTATTGTATGATGCTTTGCAGTTTTCCTATCATGGAGTTCCGGAAAGGCATTTGTACAAAACCGATCCTACCAAGACTTGTAAAATAGACAATTGTTGCCAAGAAAAAAATATCCCTGCTCACCCTTTCTGTTACAGGCATCAATGTTTTGAAACTACCAGATTGGTTGGCGAAAAATTAGGAATACCAAAGGAAAAAATTGTCATTTCTTTTCAATCCAGATTGGGAAAAGACAAATGGATAGAACCCTATACAGATGCTACCCTGAAGAGTTTGCCACAAAAAGGTGTAAAAAATTTAGCTATTTGTTGTCCAGCTTTCGTGTCGGATTGTTTAGAAACTTTGGAGGAAATTTCTGTGGAAGGAAAAGAGGAATTTGTTCATGCAGGTGGAGAACATTTCCATTATCTACCATGTCTTAATGATGAAGACAGATGGATACAGGTAGTGAAAGAGTTGTGTGAAGAGTTACTTTGATTTTAATTGAATTAAAGCTATTGCATTATCTCACTTGTTTTCTAATCTCTCCATAACCAATCAAGGCATCATAATTTTTTCCAAAAGGTGTGTAATATAGAAGTCCTTGATAAAGGTTTTCAGTTTGCCAGAAATTCCCATTGATTTCTCCATAATTTATTTGTCCAGAACTGTCTTTGGTGGCTAATAAATAGTTGTAGAATCCTTGTTTTAGATAGATTTTGGCAACATATTTCTTATTGACTTCATCATATTGCATTTGGCTTGTTTCATTGCAAGTGTAATCATTGAAAACTCCCAAAACATAAATGTTTTTATCCGATTTCTCCGAGTCCAATACGAAATAGACCCAGGAATAATCTCCCTCGTTGTCGGGATTTCTTTCTATTCCTAAATCGTTTCTACGGAAATAGAAAGCACCATTGACATCGGGTTGGTATTGGTAATTATTGGGAAATGCCCATACAGGTCGTAGGTAAGTATAGTTTTGTCCATCTTTATTTTCAGCTCCTGCAACCATGTCATAGGAAACGGTTATATTTTTATTGTCAAAATAATAAAATTCATTATTGCCAGGAAAAGCCAAGCTCAATTGTTGGAATAGTAATTTGTTGCCCAATACAGAGCTGGGTTTCATATTGTATAATCCTAAATCCCAATTATTATTCTGTATTATCGAAAGGCTTATGGAGTTTGCATTGTCCAATAAATTCTGATTTTTGGAAATAGCTTGTACCTCTATCCTTTGGTTGAGAGCGGGAAATCTAGCATCCGAAAATCTAGAACTCATCATAGCTATAGATGCTCCATCTTCTACCAAGCAAAATCTTTTGCTGAATAATGGATTTTCTGGACTATCTGTATAGACGACTATTTCGTAGTTACCGGATATTTTTGGTTGGATTTTATCATTTGGAAAAGCCAATTTGTAATGGGTGTATTTTTGATAGGTGTTGAAAGAATATTGTCTATCTTCTATCAATCCACTTAGTGTACCATTGGCAAACTCCGAGAAAAACAAACCATCATCTTGCCAATTTCTATCATAGTGTTTCAGTGTGTATCGGAAAATTTCAGAAGAATTATTAAGGTCGTCAAAATTTAAAATCAATTGATCATTGAAGCCGATAATAGGAGTTTCGTCATTGGTTTTTGGGTTAAAGACTTGTACGCTTTTTATCTCTTGGCAATAGTATAGATTGGATAATAACAAAAGTAAAGAAGCAGTTAGCCAATGTTTATTTTTAAATACTTTGTTCATAATAAATATTTGGATAAAGGTAGGTAAATTTAATATTCGATTCGAACTAAATTTTGTTTAAAAATGATTTTTTTAAGAATTGTAAAAAATTATAGTTGATTATTTTTCTAATAATTTCAAGAATAAAAATAAAAATAACTAATTATTTTTGATAACTAATTATTTTTTGAATTTAAAATATTAAAATATCATGATATTTTTCATTTTTCATCAATAAATTTCTGTTAAATTTTTGTTAAAAAATAGTTTTTTAATATTTTTGTGCAAACAAAATAAAATTAATAAATGAAAAGACTATTAATTCAAGTAGGATTGTTGCAAATTCCATTGATGTTATCCACAGTAATGGTTAATGCACAAAAGAAAAAAGACTCCATAAGTACCGCTAAAATAGATGAAGTGGTAATAACCGCTTATGGTGTGAAAAAGGAAAAGAAATCCCTAGGGTATGTTTATCAAGACATAAAAGGGACAACTCTTGTTGATGCCAGAGAGAACAATATTACCAACTCTCTTATTGGTAAAGTGTCCGGGCTAGAAGTGGTGAAATCTTCCGCTGGTCCAGCTGCATCTTCTAAAATTATATTGAGAGGTTTCAACTCACTTACAGGTGATAACCAACCTCTTATTGTAGTAGATGGTGTGCCGATGGTAAATTTTGTTGGTGCTTCCAATAATGATTTTTGGAATCCATCATCAGATATGGGGAATGGTTTGAGCGACATCAGTCCGGAGGATATAGAAAATGTTACAGTGCTAAAAGGAGGAGCAGCCTCTGCATTGTATGGTTCCAGAGCAGGAAACGGTGTAATACTTATCACAACTAAAACAGGAAAAAGCCAAAAAGGAATAGGAATAACAATCTCCGAAACTGTTGGCTTTTCTTCTTTGATGACAACTCCAACCATTCAAAAATCGTTTGGACAAGGGACAGCAGGTGTTTATCCAATAAGTTTTGGTTCCAATACTACTGGACTTAGTTGGGGACCTAAAATTGAAGGGCAAACCGTTACCAATTGGAATGGTACACAGGGACCTTTGAGAGCTTATGACAATATTAGTAGCTTTTTCCAAACGGGTGTTACTAATACACATTCCTTTACCGTTTCCAATAAATTGGGTGCTAGTAGCAATTTGTTTACTTCGGCTAGTTATATGACAGATGAGGGTGTGGTGATGGATTCCAAATACAATAGATTGAACCTTACTTCTCGTGCAACAAGCAAATTCGGTAGAGATAACAAATGGAGTACAGATGTCAAAATTCAATTTACCAATTCCAAAGCCAACAATAGACCAGTGGGAGGTAGTAATTCCGGAAATTATTATTCTACAGTTTTGTTGATGCCTAATACTATTAACATCAACGATTTTAGAAATGACCAAGGTAAAGGTTCTACACCATATTGGTGGCAAAGTGGTAGTGGTTCCAATCCATTTTGGTTCATTAACAATGTACTGAACGAAGATGTGAGAAATCGTTATATGATGAATGGCTCCATAAAATACGAATTCAATCCTTGGTTGAATGCAGAAGCTAAAGTAGGAACGGATACTTATACCACAAAATACGAAAGTAGAGCTTATGACGGAGGTGCGATAAAACCTATTGCCAATACCTATTCTACCGGAATGGATAGATTTTATGAAAATACCTTTATCGGAAGTATTAACGCTCATAAAGACAATTTAGTTGGAAAATGGAGTGGGGCAATGTCTGTATTTGGACAGATTTCTCAATCCAAATTAACTGGTGTTTCTGCATCCGGAGCCCTACGAGTTCCTAACTATTTCTCTGTTGGGAATATTTCTAATGCCAATCCTTCCTCTGAAAGAAATAGCGAATCGCAGATTAATTCGGTATTTGCATCAGCAGATATTAATTATGACAACTTTTGGTTCATTTCTGGGACTGCCAGAAATGACTGGTCTTCTACAATGTCATCAGATAATCGCTCCTATTTCTATCCTTCTGTAAGTACATCATTGGTAATAACCGATATGTTGAAAAATTTATTTAATAAAGATACAGGTAAAATATTAACTTTTGCAAAACTCCGTGCCAGTTACGCTGTTACAGGTAATGGTTTGCCAGCTTATCAGTTGTATAACTTATACAAATTGAGTACAGGAGCCAATAGTAGTATTGTAGGATCTAATATTTCCGGAACTTTATTCAATTCCAATGTTACTGCCGAGTTGATAAAGACAAAAGAATTTGGGGTTAATCTTAGATTTTACAATCGTGTAGATTTGGATTTCAACTATTATGATACTCATGCAACTAACCAATTGATTAATCTCCCTATGAATCCACTTTCTGGTTGGTCATCTATGAAAATTAACGCTGGGGATATCCAAAACTCCGGTATAGAAATAGTGATGAATGCAGATGTTGTTAGGGCAAAAGATTTCAAATGGAATATGCTTGTAAACTGGTCTGCGAATAGAAATAAAATTAATGACATCTATCCTGGTGTTACTAGATATAGTTTGGGTGGTTATGATACTTTGTCTTTCAATGCTGTGCCTGGTGGATATTATGGTTCTATTTTCGGAAGTTCATACCAAAGAGTAGAAGACGCTAATAGTCCTTATTTTGGAAAAATAATTTTAGATGCCAATGGTTTGCCTTTGGCTAATACTACACCAAAATTATTGGGAGATCAGACTCCAAGAGGTTTGTTGGGAATAACACAATCTTTTACCTACAAAAATTGGGGATTTTCTTTCCAAGTTGATGGTAGATTTGGAGGAGAGTTTTATAGTGGGACTCAAAGAGCTTTGTTGGCAAGTGGATTGTCTCCAGATACTGTTGTTAATGGTGGTAGAGATAGTTTTGTAGTAGATGGAGTGGTAGCAAGTGGTTCTGGATATACACAGAATACAGTTGCGGTTACACCACAAAATTATTGGACCGCTGTTACTGGTAGAGGTGGAAATCTTGGTATTAATGAAGCATTCATCTATGATGCGACAAATATAAGATTAAGAAATGTACAACTTACTTTTAGCCTTCCGAAGAAATTTTTGGAAAATACAGCGTTACAATCTGCAAAAGCATCTTTGGCAGTTAATAATGTTTGGATGATCAAAAGTGCAATCAAAGGAATTGATCCAGAAGCTGTATATGCAGTGGGTACCAATGCAATAGGTTTCGAAAATATGAACTTTCCTAGTTTGAGGTCATTCTTGTTCAATATCACTTTAGGTTTTTAATTTAATACAAATCAGAAAAATGAAAAATAAAATTTCAATAATAGCTTTAGCGTTTTTAGGACTAGTTTCTGTTACCAGTTGTAATAGGTTCGATGAAATAAATACTGATCCGGTTGCTGCAAACACCAAAGATGCACAACCCGAATATTTCCTAAATAATTCAATCTTAGGAGCCCAGATGAATCCAGATACAGCAGAAAGGTCATTTGTATTGTACTGGGAAGGTGGAGGACACCAATGTAGTACTTGGACAGTAGCACTTGGTGATGGTAGTGTAGATGATGGTTGGACAACTGCCTATTGGAACGCGATTTCTGGTTGGCTCAATAACGCTAACCTAGCGATAAAAGTTGGAAATAAAAAACAAGCAGAAGGTTCTGCATTTCCAACTAATAACAATGTGATACAAGTGGCTAGGATTTGGAGAGCTTATTTGATGAGTGAAATGTCGGATAATTTTGGCTCTGTTCCTATACAGGGATTTCAAGATGTTAATCCAAATTTCAATTCCCAAAAAGATGTTTATTATTATATGCTTGCGGAATTAACAGATGCGGTTTCAAAAATTGATACCAATGTTTCCAACTCGCTTATCTCCCAACAAGATCCTGCTTATGGATACAATTGGACAAAATGGATAAAATATGCCAACTCTATGAGGATGAGATTGGCAATGAGAATGTCCGAAGTAGATCCTGCAAAAGCAAAATCCGAATTTGAAGCTGCGGTAAGTACTGGTAACTATATATCTACTATGGCAGATAATTTCAAAGTAGCTGAACATGCTGCTAATACTTGGGACGATATGACAGCCGTAATGTCTAGACCTTGGAACTCTCAATGGATGTCTGCCTCTATGAGAAATCTATATGTAGGGTTAGGAGGTATTACTTCTGCCTCACTAAGACCTGATCTTGCAAGTAGTGCAAAACCTGCTGGATATGTTGGTAGATATCTTCCAGATATGTTTACCACAAAAACCAATAATCCTACTGCTGCATATTGGCTAGATGGTTTGCCAAATACTGTGGATCCAAGAGGTTATCAAACCTTTTATATCCCGGGTGATGTGAATAGTCCAACTTTCCCAACAATACACAAAACAAAAACTACTACTGGTACTATAAAATTCAATGATGGTACAACAGAAGTTGTAGATGCCAAAAATACTTGGAATACAATTGTAGGAGGAGAATGGGGAAGCAAACAACCAAACAATGGGTTAATAAGCACTGGGAAAATGGCTGCACTTACTCAACAATTCCGTGGTCCGGATGGGGTGCAAACCTATAGAATTTTCTTTGCAGATTGGGAGTCGTATTTCCTAATTGCAGAAGCAGCACTTAGAGGTTGGTCTGTACCAATGTCCGATCAAACTGCCTATGAAAAAGGAATACAAGAAAGTTTCACTTATTTTGGAGTTTCCTCTAATTATGCAAGTTATATTACTTCTACCGACTACAATCTCTCCGGAACTTCGGTGAGTTATACGCATACTACCGAACCAGGTGCATCTCATGTTATGAGTTTTGTAGATGGTAAAACTGGTGTACCTGGTACTACCAATATCTTGTATCCTGTTAATAATATTTACAAAAATGGAACTGTGAAAAATGATAAATTAACAAAAATCATTACCCAAAAATTCATAGCAAATACACCTTGGTTGCCGTTAGAGAAATGGAGTGATCACAGAAGATTAGGTTTGCCTTTCTTTGCAAATGATGCAGTGGAAAATCCAATTTCTACAATGCCAGCTCTTAACTCCAGTAACTATATGACTAACCAAATCAATTTCTTTCCACAAAGATTGAAATATCCTAGTTCATTTAGAAACAATGACCCTAACAACTACAACCAAGCAGTTGGATTGTTGGGTGCAGGAGGCGACGAAGTATTTACCCCAATGTGGTGGGCTCAACACTAATATTGCATTTCCCTGTAATAATTAACAAAACCGTCCTTTTTAGGGACGGTTTTTGTTTTCTAGTGTTTATTTTATTATGATACAGAATAGACTATTGCATGTATTTCTTTGACAACAGTATCTATATTTTCTACCTCAAAATTACTCAATAAGAAAAGTTGTAAGCTCGGCTTGTCCTTGTCATAAGCGGGTTGTATGTAGTCCTCTTTTATTTTTTTAAAATTATTTCTTTTGTAGAAGGCAATTCTCCTTTCGGCAATTTCGCTTTGGAAAGAAGGTTCGGATTCTAAAATTAAAAATGGATAAAAAACTGAAAATTCAAGCAGTACCTTTGATCCTAATTTTTGATTTCTATAAGTTTCCAGTATTTCAAAATGTTCAATAAAAACGGCGTTTTTCAATTTCCAAGTTACCAAATAACCCACCATTTCATTGTTCATAATTATACTGAAAATCGTACTTTTTTTATTATTAAATAATTCGACAAATTGCTCTTCGTTCCTTCTTTCTTCTGGTGGAAAGGAGGTTGAATAAGATTGATAGATAGTTTTTATTATTGAGCTATCCTTTATATTTAATTTAAAAAAATCCATTTAAAAAAATTATAAATCAAAAACATTTGGTCTTCTTGTGATAAATATATCTTTCATCCAAAGCGAAAAGGCAAGGAAAAGATAAAATAAAAAAAATATTCCAGCGGTTGCAAAGGTAGAGTAGATGAAAAAAACTCGAAGTTTGGATACCGGAACTCCAATCCTAGAACCCAACCTAGTTAGTGTCCCAAACCATTCTCTTTCCGCTTTATGTCTTATAGTGTTTATGAATTTTGGTTCTTGCATTATTCTGATTTATGATTTTAAAAGTTGAAAACCTATGTTACATTCCAAACATTTTTTATGCAAACAATAGTTTTTGTAATGATAGAGATAAGCTTGTGTTTCCAAAGCATTTTTGCACGAAATCCCCAGATTTTTCCATTCCGAAATTATGGAATTGGCTTCTGGTAACATTGTTGTATATAGTTTTAAGACTTCTTCTATCGCACTTTCGTGATTGTTTTTGTAATAGGTGTACAAAAGTGGTAATATAGCATTGATAATGACAATATCCATGAATTCTTTTGTGATGCCTTTCACAAGTTTTTTTTCGGTCTCTTTTCCAAAGTTATAATGATTGTCCCAATACTCAGATGCTCTTGTAGTATTTAGTAGATTGTATAATTGCTCTATATTGGTTGCTGAAATTATTTTAGAAAAAAGATGTGCTTCTCTATGATAAAGATTTGCCAATTGCGACAACCTAATGGTTGGAAAATTTGGAGGACGGAGTCTGAGGAATTTTGGAGGATATACTTGTGGAGAAAGGTTGTATTTTGTTTTTATAAAACCGAATTCTTTTGCCCATAACTTCATTGTTTCATCTGTTGGGTTATCCAACCATCCTGCCATACCCAATAATACAGCTTCTAATTGAAGAGGGTTTTGCCTAATTTTTTGTACTATTAGGAAGTCTATATTCATTGCTAGTTGTTGGAAAATATCAGCATTTATTTTCAATCCAAAAGCATAAGCAAGGTTATGAAACAGTACCGCTTCATAATTATTTTTTTGTTGTAATAGTTGTTGCTCGATTGCAATTGATTTTTCATCTAGCTTTTGTATAATTTTCTCTTCGCAAAACTGAAAAGGTATTTTTTTGGCATCAAATATTTTTTCACATGGGATAAAGTCTTTTACGCTTTCCAAAGCATTGTATTTTTGCAAAACCGATTCGGAAATATAAGGTTGCAATACTAGTGTTGGTATATTTTTATTAACCAAGATTTCCACATTTTTATCATGCGAAAAAACGACATGCAAAATAACATTTTCATAAGCAATATCGTTGGAATGTTGGTGCAATTCCCAATCCGAAGAATGGAGGTGTAGCTCTATATTTCCTACCAAAGTTATCCCTCGATACTCAATTTTTCCCATCAGGAAATCCGGACCCGAATCGGTGTTCCATTTTCCAAAATCTACTACTGTTATAGGAAAACCGTCCGTATCTTTAAAATCAAAATGATTAAAAATTTTGTAATTCCAAAGATATTGCAACAGTTTTTCTGTCATGTTTTATTTTTGTTTTGAATTGAATTTTTCCAGTGTTTCCATATACATTTCTTCGTACAAAGGGAGTATAGTGTTGATGTCAAATTTTTGTGCTTGTCGAAGTGCATTTTTTCTCATTTTTGTTAGTAATTCTTCATCACTCAACAATCTTATGGTGTAGTTACTCATGGCTTCTACATTTCCCACCTCTGCAAGGTAGCCTGTTTCTCCTTGGATATTTACCTCTGGGATTCCTCCTGCATTGGAGCTTACCACAGGAGTTTCGGCTGCCATGGCTTCTAGTGCTGCCAATCCGAAACTTTCTTGTTCCGAAGGCAATAGAAAAACATCTGCTGCTTGTAGTATTTTGTACAGTTCATTTACTTTTCCCATCAGTCTAATCTTGTCTATCAAGTCTGGGTTTTCTTCCAAAAATTGATTTATTTTTTCCATTTCTGGACCTTCTCCAATGATTATGAGTTTGGACTTTATTTTATGATTAACAATTTTGAAAATCTGCAAAACATCTTCAATTCTCTTTACTGGACGAAGATTGGATACATGGATTAATATTTTTTCGTCCGATTGAGCCAACTGTTTTCTTTGGCAAGTATCCGAAGTTTTGTATTCGGAAAAATCAATAAAATTGGTAATAACTTTTATCTCTTTTTTGATGTTGAAAAATTGCAGCGTATCTTTCTTCAAACTTTCTGATACCGAAGTGATGGTATCCGATTGGTTGATGGAAAACTCTACCGCATGTTTGTAACTTGGGTGCTGTCCTACCAAAGTAATATCTGTACCGTGTAGAGTGGTTACCAAAGGAATATCTTTTTTTTCTTCTCGCAGCATTTGTTTAGCCATGAATGCAGCATAGGCATAAGGAATTGCATAATGTGCATGTAGCAAATCCAACTTGTAAAGATTGACAACCCGATAGATCATCGACGAAAGTGCAATATCAAATGGTTGATACTGGAAAAGAGGGTAAGACTGGACATTAACTTTATGAAAAAATATATTGGGATTGGTAATATCCAATCTTGCGGGTAAGTTGCTGGAAATAAAATGGACTTCGTATCCTTTTTTTGCCAAAGACATACCTAGTTCGGTTGCAACAATGCCACTTCCTCCATAAGTTGGATAGCATAAGATTCCTATTTTCATGTTTATTTTTCGTTGATTGGTTTTACATCTATTCCCATTCCGTAAGGTAAGTTTTCATTGACAACTACCGGTAATCTGCCGGATATTTTACTTTTCCCGAATAGCGATTTTGCAGTTGCAGTCATAGAATCTTCATTGTTTTCATAAGCCACTATTACTGTTGGAATTTCCTTTATTTCCATATCTTTCAAAGCATAAGGACTTCCAAAAACAGTAAGGATTACCTGGTTTTTTTTGGATAGTTGTTGAATGATATTTTTGCTGTTTTCAGAAATTTTGTATGGTTTGTAAGCAGTAGAATTGTCCTTGTGCAAACCGATTATTATGGTTGAGTTTTCTGGAATTGATTGTAATTCCGATGTTTTTTTTAAGATAACTGTGTTGTTCAATAACATTTGGTTGTAAAAAACTTCATAAGGAGCTTCTTCCAATGGTAGGTAGTAGTATGTTTTTTTACAAGAAAGAGGTAATGTTTTTTTGTCGTCTTTCAATACAGTTAGAGCATTTTCATATACTTTTTGTGCTAGTAATTTGTGGCTACTGTTGTTGAGGTCTTCATCAATGTTTTCGGGTTTGATAGGTGTGTATTTATTTAGTCCTAAATAGTATTTGGTCAAAAGAATTTTTTTCACACTTTCTTCCAATCTGCTTTGTGGGATTTCGCCTTTGTCAATGGCTTGTTGTATCAATCTTTTTCCTGTGGCAACATCTTGTGAAAAAAGCATAATGTCATTTCCTGCTCGGAAAGCCATAGCATCTAATTCTCCTGCCTTATATTTACTAGCTACAGCTGCCATATTGAGAGCATCGGTTATGATAAGACCTTTGTATCCTAACTTTTCTTTGAGTAGCCCTGTTATAATATTTTTAGAAACAGAAGCCGGAATACCTTTTCCTTTTTCCAATGCAGGGACATAAAGATGTGCTACCATTACTCCTCCAATTCCTTTGTCCATCAATGCTTTGAAGGGTGCGATTTCGATATTGTTAAGTCTTTCTAATTTGTGATTGACTACCGGTAAATCAAGATGCGAGTCTTTGTCGGTATCGCCATGACCTGGAAAATGTTTGATGGCTGCCAATATATTTGCATCTTGCAAACCATTGGCATAAGCCAAACCACTAGCGACAACATTTTGTACATTGGAACCAAAACTCCTATTACCAATTATAGGATTGTTTGGGTTGGTATTGACATCTACAACTGGTGCAAAGTCCCAATTGATACCCATTCTTTTGCAGTCTTCGGCAATTTTCTGTGCCATTTCATATACAATTTTTTTATCTTGTACCGCTCCCAATGTTATTGCCCAAGGAAATTTGTGTGCTTTGGCAATTCTTTGATATACTCCCCATTCTGCGTCCATACCAATCATTAATGGAATTTTTGATTTGGCTTGAAATTCATTAACCAAATTTATTTCTCTAGTAGCATCATCTTGCATAAGGATAAGTCCACCGATTTTGTCATTTTCTACAATTTTTCGGATATTACTAATGAAATCTTCTCCTTTGTTGGTATAGAGTGCCACAATAAATAACTGTCCCAGCTTCTCGTCTTGGCTAAGGTTGTTATAAGTTTTATTTACCCAAGCTTCGGCTTCTTTTTTTTCTATGGATTTTATATTTTTCGGAATAAATTGTGCGTTGATTGTTATGCAAAATAAAATATTGAGAAGTAGTATGATAGGTCTGTTTGTCATTATAATGAAGTATTATTGGTATTGTCATTACAAAAATAGTGTTTATATTTTAAAAAAATATTTTTTTAGTTTCTTACTTTGGTATATGTTTTGAAACACGGAAATTATAATATTTAAAATCTATTGTTATGAAAAAATATTTTTTCCTTTCCGCATTAGCTGTTTTTTCTTTATCCACTATTGTAAGTTGCGAAAGAACCACAGATGTAGTACAGGCCCAAGACAACGATACCTATTCTCAAATGAAAGATGTTACAGGGACACTGAATGCTACCAACAGTTACACCATCAGCCAAAATATTTCTATCCTGAGTACCGATGTTGTATTGGTGTATAGAAATATAAATTCCAATACCAATGGAGGAAAAGTTTGGCAATTACTACCAAAAACTTCCTATTTGTCCGGAGGTAGAGAGTTGGATTATAATTTCTTGTTCAACACCCAAAAAGTTGAAATTTTTACAGAAGCTAATTTTGATCAATCTACAATGACTTCTACAGAAAAAGATACTTACCTCAACAATCAAACTTTTAGAATTGTACTGGTTCCAGCATCTAATAAAAATGCAAATGTGGACTACAATGACTACAACGCAGTTGTGAAATATTTCAACTTGAAAGAACCGAAATAAGATTTTTTACCTTATTGAGCCAGGTATTTTATATTTACTTTGCTTAAAAATAATAACTTATTGCATAGGATTGGATTAAATTTCCAATTAGATGTCAATAAGTTATTTTTTTTTGAATCAAAGAGAGTTTCCATTGATGAAAAATTATTTGGAAAATTGAAAATTCGGACAATGTAAATTGTAATTGATTGAAAAACAAAACCTTGGTTTAGAAAAATTCTAAACCAAGGCAAAAACACAAATGATGAAAAAAAATTATTGTACTAAAACAACAAGCAAATTTAATTATTATTTTTCAACTAACAAAATATTTTTCTTTTTTTTAAAAAATTATTTTTATAAACTCTAAATAAAACCTATCTGTTTGATTGTCAATTTAATTATTAATGACGAATTTGTGATAGAGTATTTTTTTTTTTTTTTTGGATTATATCTAATTTCTTCCCTAACCTCATAAACCCCTAACCTCATCACCTTATAACCTCATAACTTTATAACTCCATCACTTCAATTTGTTGGTCGGAATACCAAACCTGTTTCTTCAAAATAATCCAAAGTGATACTATCATTGTCTTTTACTTTTCCGGCAAGAATTTCTTTTGAAAGTTGGTTCAAGACTTCTTGTTGCAAAACTCTTTTCAGTGGTCTTGCTCCAAAAGATGGATTGTAACCTTTGTTCATAAGATAATCAATTGCGTCATCTGTTGCAGAAAGTATTATACCTTTTTTCTCCAGCATTTTGTTGAAACCCGCTAATTGGAATTTTACAATTTTTCCAATTTCTTTTTTGTTGAGAGGTTGGAAAAGTACAATTTCGTCTATTCTGTTAATGAATTCCGGACGAAGAGTTTGTTTTAATAATTCAAAAACCTCAATTTTTGTTTTATCAACTATTTCATTTTGGTTGGTTTCTGTTATATTTTCAAAATTTTCCTGAATAATCGGAGAACCAAGATTAGAAGTCATAATGATAATGGTGTTTTTGAAATTCACTACCCTTCCTTTGTTGTCAGTAAGTCGTCCATCGTCCAAAACTTGTAATAGGGTATTGAAAACATCTGGGTGTGCTTTTTCTATTTCGTCCAAAAGTACAACCGAATAAGGTCTTCTTCTCACAGCTTCTGTTAGTTGTCCACCTTCGTCATAGCCTACATATCCCGGAGGAGCTCCAACCAATCTGGATACCGAATGTCTTTCTTGGTATTCGCTCATATCTATTCTGGTCATGTTGTTTTCATCATCAAAAAGTAATTCAGCCAAGGCTTTTGCTAATTCAGTTTTTCCGACCCCTGTTGTTCCTAAAAATAAGAAACTTCCTATTGGTTTTTTGTCGTCATTTAGTCCGGCTCTATTTCTTCTTATGGCATCTGCAACAGCTTCTATTGCTTCTTCTTGCCCTACCACTCTTTTGTGTAGTTCGTGTTCTAGGTGTAGGAGTTTTTCTCTTTCGCTTTGCAATAATTTGGTAACTGGGATACCTGTCCATTTTGAGATGACTTCGGAGATATTTTCTGCTGTTACCTCTTCTTTTATCAACTCGTTTTGATGGTTTTGCATATCGAGTTCTAGCTCTTTTAGTTCTTTTTCTTTTTCTAAAAGTTTGCCATATTGTATTTCTGCAACTTTGCCATAGTCACCTGCTCTGGTTGCTTTTTCCATTTCCAGTTTTAGCGATTCTATTTCCTTTTTTATGTGGGTAAGGTCTTCGGATTTTTGTTTTTCTTGCAACCACTTGGCGTTTATTTCGTTTCTTTGTTCGGAAAGTAGGGCGATTTCTTCTTTCAGATGGGCGATTTTTTGCTCATCATTTTCTCGGGTAATAGCAGCAAGTTCTATTTCCAATTGCATCAATTTTCTGTCGAGTACATCTAGTTCTTCTGGTTTGGAATTGATTTCCATGCGGAGTTTTGCGGAAGCCTCATCAATCAGGTCGATAGCTTTGTCTGGTAGAAATCTGTCCGAAATATATCTTTGGGACATTTCCACGGCTGCTATTATTGCTTCGTCTTTAATTCTTAATTTGTGGTGTGCTTCGTATTTGTCTTTTATCCCTCTCAAAATAGAAATAGCAGACTCTGTATCTGGTTCTTCCACCATTACTTTTTGAAATCTTCTTTCGAGAGCTTTATCCTTTTCGAAATATTTTTGATATTCATTCAAGGTAGTTGCACCAATAGCTCTTAGTTCTCCTCTTGCCAAAGCAGGTTTTAGGATATTGGCAGCATCCATTGCACCTTCTCCACCGCCAGCACCAACAAGTGTATGGATTTCATCAATGAATAATATGATTTGTCCCTCGGATTTTATCACTTCGTTTACTACGGATTTCAATCGCTCTTCAAATTCTCCTTTGTATTTTGCTCCCGCTATCAATGCTCCCATGTCTAGGGAGTAGAGAATTTTATCCATTAAATTTTCTGGTACATCTTCGGAAATTATTCTATGTGCAATTCCTTCTGCGATGGCGGTTTTTCCAACACCAGGTTCTCCAATGAGTATTGGGTTGTTTTTTGTTCTTCTGGAAAGGATTTGGAGTACTCTTCTTATTTCTTCATCTCTTCCAATTACGGGGTCTAATTTTCCTTCCGTAGCCAATTCGTTTAGGTTTTTAGCGTATTTGCTTAGGCTTTGGTAGGTTTCTTCGGAACTTGCGGAATTGGCTTTGCTTCCTTTTCTTAATTCTTGTATGCCGCCTTCCAAAAGGTTTTTGGTAAGTCCCATATCTTTCAATAGTTTGGAAACGCTAGAGTTAATCTCTAATAAAGCCAACCAAAGATGCTCGATAGTAACGAATTCATCATTCATTTTTTTTGCAATATTTTGAGATTCCAATAGTACTTTGTTAGCGTTTTGGGACAGATACATTTCTCCACCCTGTACTTTTGGTAGAGATTCCAAGTTTTCTCTATTTCTAGTTCTTATTAATGAAGCATCTACTTCGGATTTTTTTAATAGAAAAATGGAAATATTCTCATCTGTTTGGAAAATTCCTTCTAATAAATGTTGAGGTTCTATACTTTGGTTTTGGAATTCCATAGCAATTTGTTGAGCTTTTTGTATGGCTTCCTGAGATTTTACGGTAAATTGATTAAGGTTCATATTTTTTGGTTTTTGTTATTTTATTTAATGAATTGTCTTTTGCAAATTTTATTCAAAACTAATTTAATTTCCTTTTTAATGACAAAATTTCCGATTTATTTATTTGTGATTTGATGTTTCACGACAAAATGTCTTTTTTTGATTTATGAATTTAAAAATAATGGACGGATTTGAAATTTTGTATAATGTTGATTTTCAATATAGTTTTAATAATGTGTTGATTAGTCATCAAATTTATAAAAAATGATTATATTTGTTGAAAACAGAATAATAGAAACGATGCATCATTTTCATTCTTTAAAAGTAATAGAAATAATAAAAGAGACCAATGACTCTGTACATATTTCATTGGAGGTACCAGGTAATCTACAACATGAGTTCCAGTTTCAACAAGGTCAATATCTTAATGTGAGATTTCAATTGAATGGAGAGGATTTGCGGAGGTCATATTCAATAATAAATGCACCATCAGAAAAAAGCTCTTCTTTGGAAATACTTGTGAAACACTTGGACAGAGGGATAGTTTCTACCTACCTCAATCATGAGTTGAAAAATGGTGATTTTATAGAAGTACTAGCTCCACAAGGACATTTTTTTACAAATTATCACCCTTCCAATGAAAAAACTTATGTGGGATTGGCTGCTGGAAGTGGGATTTCGCCGATACTTTCTAATATTAAAGAAGCATTGTATCAAGAGCCAAAAAGTAAAGCCTATTTGTTTTTTAGTAACAAAAGTTTAGCGGATATTATTTTCAAAAAGCAAATTGACTCATTAGTAGAAACTTTTGGAGGTAGATTGAAGGTGGTATATTTACTCTCTCGGGAAAAACATTTTGAAAATGAACTTTTTGAAGGGCGAATCACGATTGAAAAATTGAATTTATTGCTAACTCATTTTTCGGATATACCTGTTGTTGATTCTACCTATTTTATATGTGGACCAACCGAGATGATAAAAAATGTTTCTGATTTTCTGAAAAAAGAAAAAAAAGTACCTTCATTACAAGTATTGTATGAATATTATGCAGCTCCAGACGATGAAGAAAATGCAGAAAAAAGTGAAGAGTTCAAAAAAATACCAAATATTGAAAGTTTTGTAACGCTTATTATCGACGACGACGAGTACTCAATCCATCTTAATTCCAAAAAAGAAAGCATCTTGGACAAAGCACTAAAAGATAATTTGCCTGTTCCTTTTGCTTGCAAAGGAGGTGTCTGCTGCACTTGCAAAGCACAAGTGTTGGAGGGAGAAGTCTTCATGGAAAAAAATTTCGCTCTTACGGAAGAAGAGGTGGAAAAAGGAATGGTACTCACTTGCCAGTGTCATCCAACAACCAATATTGTCATGCTAACTTATGATGTGTAATTTTTTTTTTAAATCAACTAACTAAAATTTAGAATTATGGCTCAATGGACATTTCAATCAATAATAGAAAACAATAAAGAATTCAAAATAAAAGGTCTGAATATATGGAATCACTATTGGCATTGCTCCGATAGG
>JAFDZJ010000397.1 GCA_018266965.1 Bacteroidota bacterium | reverse complement strand
TATTGTAAGTTGAATAACAGTGTAAATTCACAGAGCAAACCTTCGTCATTAGTAAAAATCATCAGCAAGTATTATTCTTTTGACGAAAATTTAATTCAATTATCTAACCTTGAAAATCAAGAAGAAAATTTAGACATTCGTTCTTCAAGAAAAATATTAGCTCAAATTTTCTTCAACTTACTTCAACATCACAGTGAAAATTGGGTAAAAGAAAACATTGGTTTGTTATTTGAAATTGCAAATTGCAATGAAGACAGTCTTAAAGAAGTTTATTCAACTTCAAAAATTTACCCGAACCAATTAAACCAACTAAAAAGCATTAGCGAACTAAAAAGAGATGTTGAAATAATTCCTTCAATTAAAGACCTTTACAACAAAGTAGCAAAGGACGAAATCAGAGAAGAATTAGTTTACATTAATTTTAACGAGTTTATTGCAGAAGACAGATTTATAACAACGAAATATCTTACGACTGCAATTGAAGATATTTTCTTTGGAACGGACATAAACAACATCAACGAACACCCTTTTAAAGTAGAAATATTAAACATCATAAAATCATTAAGAGAAAAAAAATATGCGGAACTTTTTCCAAGACTTGATGATAAAAAGGCAAACGTAATGTTGGAAGTTGTTACAGACGAAAACACAAAAGATGATATTTTTTCTATCGTAACATTAGGAGAAGCAGACTTAAAGAAACTTGGCAAACTTGTTCAAGAGGACAACTTTTCTGCAATTCTAAATGCTGCTACAATTTTACTTCAACAGCAAAAAGAAGCAGATGCTGACTTTCATCACAAGCACGAAATTGGAACTTACATTGAAAGCCTAATTAGACAAAAATTGTCTGATGAATTAAAAGACAGAATTTCATTTGACGACAAAAAAACTGAAACCACAAACATACAAGGTGGACAAGATATTGTTGTTTTCCTTGACGATAATCCAGTTTATTTCATAGAAGTAAAATCAAGATGGAACTCACAAAATTCCATTTCTATGAGTAAGTTACAATTACAACGTGCAGTGGAAGAAAATAAACGTTATGCTTTGTGTGCGGTGGATATTACACGTTACACAGGTGAAAACGACAAATACAAACTTTCAACGGAGGAGATTTTACCACTTACAAAATTTGTAACGAACATTGGAGACACAATAAAACCTCTAATTGAAGACAATTTAGAAGCAGAGAAACAACAAGACAAATCAATACATTTAATAGATTATAGAGGTATAATTCCACAAGAAATTATTCAAATCGGCAACAACTTTGACAGTTTTATTGAGTTGATTTTAGAAACTATCAAAACCTCAGACACAGAAAAAGTATGACAATAACGTTAATGACACGTATCGAAAAAGAACAACGAACCGCCAACAAGGTATTGCCAAAAGCGGGGCAGAACGGCTTCGATTGGACATTTGTGCAAGGTTCAACAGCAGTAATTCTATTGAACTTTTGTGCTAAAATTCCCCGCCTTCGGCAATACCCAAACCGTTAGCGGCAAGTGAAACGGGACACCTCCTAAGCAATAGACAAGATAAAAAAATGAAAATACTAATAACAATACTTGGGCTTTTAAACGGTGGCTATATGCTGTTTGACGGACTGTTTGTTATGGTTAAAGGAAAATATTTCGGACCAGAAAAGCCCGGATCTTGGGCAAATATTTTTTACAAACTGAATATTGATGTTTTTAAACTTGGACCGCTTTTTATCATCTTTGGCTTGCTTTGGATAATTTGGTTGTATGCCTTGTGGACAAAACTAAATTGGGCTTATGTTTTTGGGCTAACAATTTCCATTTTGACACTTTGGTATCTTCCTGTGGGAACTCTTTTTTCTTTCATTATTTTAGTACTACTCATCATAACAAAAAAGAAATTAGGACTATGAAGATTTTTATTATAGATTTTTCAGACAACGAGGACTTTGCCCTGCATTTTCCCAAAGGACACGAAATGATAACAGAAAAATATGACGGGGCAATGGCATACAAAACAATTGGCGAAGAACTGCCAGACAAAATCTTTATCAATTATAAATCTAAACCGAGCCACGGGCGACAAACCGCAATATCAGTAATGAACAGAAAAAAGACAGCTAAAATTCCAATTTATTTTGTTGACGGCAACACTACAGACAACGAAAAAATCAAATTTATTGGAACGTGC
This sequence comes from Bacteroidota bacterium, assembly GCA_018266965.1. Classification (GTDB taxonomy): domain Bacteria; phylum Bacteroidota; class Bacteroidia; order Flavobacteriales; family Weeksellaceae; genus Amniculibacterium. The sequence goes on along the minus strand of JAFDZJ010000397.1, from coordinate 320 downwards.
ATTAAGTCAAATGACATTAATGACCATCTATAAAACAAGTAACACACGAGCCGCTAACGAGCAGTTTTGCAAGAGCTGGGGCGAAGTGCATAATTCAACATTTGTACTTCTATTCAGCTGTAGTGCTAAATTCAACTTTAGTGCTTCTATTTCCCAGCCCTCGCAAAGCTGCCAGCCGGTTGGTGGCAATTTTGAAAGACCAGATAATGAATAAAATTTTACTTTTTTTTCTCACTTTCTTGACTTTGGCTTGCAACGGACAAGACACAAAGCAAGATAAATTTATACTAACTATTTCACCAATTGTTGACCAAAATAAC
>JAFDZJ010000396.1 GCA_018266965.1 Bacteroidota bacterium | reverse complement strand
TTCAAAAATTATCAACCTGACATGTCGGATAAAGAGTTTGCAATATGGCTTACCAAAGAACTGAAAGTTGCAACAATACCTGTTTCTGCTTTTTATCATGACCAAAAAAATACGGGTAATATCCGTTTTTGTTTTACAAAAAAAGAAGAGACTATACTACAAGCTGCTGAAAGATTGAAAAGGTTGTGAGGTTATTTAGGTTATGAAGTGATGAGGTTATGAGGTTATGAAGTTATGAAGTTATGAAGTTATGAGAGCTACGAAGTAGCGACATCAATAGCATTGGGTAACGCCCAATGAAGACATCAATAGCATTGGGTAACACCCGATGAAGACATCAATAGCATTGGGTAACGCCCAATGAAGACATCAATAGCATTGGGTAACGCCCGATGAAGACGTCAATAGCATTGGGTAACACCCAATGAAGACATCAATAGTAACGCCCGATGAAGGTAACACCCAATCATTGATTTTTTTTTTTAATCGTATTGTATTTTTGTTTAATTTTAAATTTTAATAATTTTAAATGTGAAATTTCCCAAAAGACATTCGGCTAATGATGTGAATATCTATACAGAAATCGCTCTTCTTGCGGAGCAATTTCAAGCGGTGAACCTTTCACAAGGCAGTCCAGATTATTTGCCACCTTCGGAATTAACAAGATTTTTGAAAGAAGCCACTGGACAAAGTCTGTATCAATATGCTTCTGTCTGTGTTTTGCCAATGCTTACCGAAAGTATTATAAAATTTAACAAACAAAGATTATTACCCATTAATCTTACAGAACACGAATTGGCTGTAATCCCAGGTGCTACTTATGGAATCCATGTTGCCTTGGCAACTTTTTTGGAAGCCAAAGATGAGGTAATAGTTCTGGAACCCTGTTACGAAACATATACTCCAGCAATAGAGATAAGAGGTGCTATACCTGTATATTTCAGTTTGCAAGGTCCAGATTATACTATAGACTGGGATAGGTTAGCGTCTGTTTTGTCCAAGAAAACAAAAGCCATCATCATCAACACTCCTAATAATCCCACAGGAAAAGTTTGGCAAAAAAAAGATTGGGATTGCCTTTGGGAACTTATTAAAGATACCGAAATTATTGTTATTTCCGATGAAGTATATGATATGGTTGCATTTGATAACACTAATTTTTATAGTGCCAACAATCACCCTGAAATAAAAAATAGAGCTTTTTCTGTTTTTTCATTTGAAAAAATGTTTCATATTTCTGGTTGGAAAGCAAGTTATATTATTGCCCCTGAAAACTATATTCAAGCATTTCAGTCCATACATCAATATTTATCTTTCAATATCAATGTCTATTCTCAATATGCTTTGTCCAAATATTTGGAAGTATATAATCCGAAAATTCATAAGGATATTTACCAAACAAAAAGAAATTTTTTCCATCATAATTTGAAGGATTTACCTTTTGAAATTCATGAGAAATCCGAAGGTGGGTATTTTCAGACTGTTGGTTTTCGTGATTTTAAAAAAAATATTTCGGACTTGGAATTTTGCAAATGGTTAATTCAAGATAAAAAAGTAGCAGCAATTCCTTATTCAGCTTTCTACCATGATCATAGAAATACAGGAGAAATTAGATTTTGTTTTGCCAAAAAGGAAGAAACTTTACAAAAAGCTATCTATAATTTGAAAAAGAATTAGAATTGTAATTTGTAGAAATCTTTAAACATACTCAATCTTTTCTATTGGATTTCCACAAAATATTCTATCAACCATATTCATTAAAATTAATTATTTTTGCAACTTCAATTTTACCAAATTACAATCCATGAATATTATCCAAGATTTAGAAAAATATAAAAAGAAACAATCATTGGTTTTGTCTTTGGGTATGTTTGATGGGGTACATCTTGGGCATCAATCTATTATCAATCATCTAAAAGTGAAAAGTAGAGAAATTCCAAATTCTCAAACTGCGATACTTACATTTTGGCCACATCCTAGATTGGTTTTCAATCCAAATGATGATTTGAAACTTTTAAACACCATCGATGAAAAAATTGAACTGATGGACAAATTTGGAATTGATAATATGATTCTTAAATCTTTTGACGAAACATTCCGAAATCTGACTGGCGAAGAGTTTGTGAAAGAAATATTAATAGAAAAACTCAATGTAAAATATTTGGTTGTTGGATATGATCATGTATTTGGAAAAAATAAAAGTGGAAATTTTCAATTGCTAAAAAATCTTTCACAATCCTTGAATTATCAGGTAGAGCAGATGGAGGCAATAAATTTGTTGAATGAAAATGTGTCCTCTACCAAGATTAGAAATGCCCTTCAACTCGGAAATATTGTGCTTTCTAATGAAATGTTGGGCTATAATTATTCTGTTTCTGGAAAAGTAATTCATGGTAAAAAAATTGGCAGAACAATTGGTTTTCCAACTGCAAATATTAGTGTTGATTCTCAAAAATTATTACCAAAAAAAGGTGCGTATATTGTAGAAGTTTTGGTAGAAAACCAACTATACAAAGGGATGTTGAGTATTGGTACTAACCCAACTGTGGGAGGAGAAAAACTAAGTGTGGAAGTGAATATTTTGGATTTTTCAAAAGATATTTACGAGCAAGAAATTACTATTTATTTTAAAGATTTTTTGCATGATGAAATACAATTTGAATCTTTGGAAAAATTAATCGATAGGCTAAATGAAGATGAACAAATTACACGAGATTTTTTTCTAAAATAAAGACAATCAACCATTTTCTATCTCGAATTTTATTTTTTTGGTTAATGATTGATATACTAATAGATAGGAGTCATTTATCAAATTTTGAATGAAATCTTTTTTCAGACCATCGCAAACTACATTGTTCCAATGGGTTTTGTTCATGTGGTAAGCACCAGATATTTGTGAGAATTTCTCTCTTAATTGCATAGCAGTTTCAGGATTGCATTTGGCTGAAAATACTATTGGTTGCTTCTCCAAAGCCAACAACAGAAACATTTTTCCACCAATTTTGAATACCAATGTTTCTTTATCAAAAGGAAAACTTTCGGTAACTCCTCGTAGAGCGAGGCAATATTCTCTTATCTCATTTGCATCCATACTATTTTTATTTACTTTCAAAATTAGTATTTTTACCAATATTATTTTATTACAAATGAAAATAGTTGTTATTGGAGCTTCCGGAGCTACCGGGAAAGACTTGCTGCGGGTGTTGTTAGAAGATAATAAAATCGGAAATGTGGTTGCACTGGTAAGAAAACCAATGGATATTTCGCATGAAAAACTAACCACCATTATTATAAATTTTGATGATACTCAATCATGGAAAAATTTAGTAATTGGTGAGGTTGCAATTTCCTGTTTGGGTACTACCAAAAAAGATGCAGGAAGCCAAGCTAAACAAAAAATTATTGATTTGGATTACCCTTTGGCTTTTGCTACTGCTGCCAAAACGAATAATATACCTCATTTTATTCTTTTGTCCTCGATGGGTGCAAATTCAAGTTCTGTATTTTTTTATTCCAGAATAAAAGGAATGTTAGAAAATGAAATTATAAAAATGAAATTCCAGCAAACCATCATTTTGCGACCTGGTTTATTAAAAAGGAAAAATACAAATAGATTTGGAGAAAAATTAATGGTAAAATCATTAGAAGCAATGAATAAAATTGGACTTTTTGTAAAATACAAACCATTGCCAACTTCAGTATTGGCAAGTATAATGAGCAAATTTGTTTTAATGAAAAATAATGGTTTGTCAATAATTGAATCATCGGAAATTTGGAAAATTGACTCCGATTCTACAAACGATTTTATAAAAAATAATAAAATATAAATTTTTCAGAATTACCACGATAAACTGATATAACTCAACCTCAACCTTAACCTCAATCTTAACCTCAACTACAACCCCAATTAGGGAAAGTTTCGTTGGCAGTTTGGTAGCCAATGTCGAATAATTCTTGCAATCTTGATGTTTTTTTTTCGAAAGTTCCATATTTTGCAAACTTTTGAGAAGAAATAAACCAATCACAATAGACAAATTTGTATTGTTCGGTACGGTAAGACAATAAGTCATAAGACCTTGATATTACTGATTTTATAGAACCCAATTCTTGTAAAGTTACCGGTTGCAAAGGAGAGAGAAATACACCGATTATCTTGTTGCAATCTTCTCGGATAATATCTGCAGGAAAATTATTCAGGACACCTCCATCACAATAGACCTTTTCTTCTACAATATATGGAATAGAAATCCCCGGTATGGAGCATGATGCAATGATGGCATCTAAAAGATTAAAATTGTCATCGAAAACAATTTGCTTCCCAGAAATCATTTCTGTAGCTACAATTTTTAATTGTATAGGCAAATCACCAATTTTTTTATTTCCCAAAATGGGGATTAAATATTCATTGAATATACTGTCCGATATCAGTCCGGGTTTGTTGAAAAGTAAATGTTTCCAACTGAATATATTAACTTTTTCGAAAAGAGAAAGGATTTCTTTTGGTTTTTTACCTAAGGCAAACATTGCTGCTACTATTGCTCCTGCACTACAACAAGCGATAGTGCTTGGTTTCATTTTTTTTTCGTTCAGAAATTGTATTACTCCAGCATGAGCAACACCTTTTGTGCCACCACCAGAAAGTACTAATCCTATTTTTTCTTTTGTTTTCACAATCCAAATATAAGAAAAAACCACAGAGAAAATCTGTGGTTTGATATAGAAAAAATTTATTTTAAATATGGATTACTTCTCCATAAGCTGCGGCTACTGCTTCCATTACTGCTTCGGAAATAGTAGGATGAGGATGTATGGATTTCAAAATTTCGTGTCCTGTTGTTTCTAATTTTCTGGCAACAACTGCTTCTGCAATCATGTCTGTAACACCATCGCCAACCATGTGGCAACCTAACCATTCGCCATATTTGGCATCGAAAATTACTTTTACAAATCCGTCGGTATCTCCATTGGCAGTTGCTTTTCCGGAGGCGGATAGTGGGAATTTTCCAACTTTTAATTCGTATCCTTTTTCTTTGGCTTGTTTTTCTGTAAGTCCAACAGATGCAACTTCTGGATGGCAATAGGTACAACCCGGGATGTTTCCGTAGTCGATTTTTTCGGTATGGATACCTTTTATTTTCTCTACACAAGTAATACCTTCTGCCGATGCAACATGTGCCAATGCTTGTGTTGGCAAAATGTCGCCAATAGCAAAATATCCGGGTACAGATGTTTGGTACCATTCATTAACCAAGACTCTACCTTTTTCAGTTTTTATTCCTACTTCTTCTAGTCCTATTCCTTCAATATTTGCAGCAATACCAACGGCAGAAAGTAAAATGTCAGCTTCTAGTGTTATGTTTCCACTAGCTGTTTTCACTTGTGCTTTTACACCGTTTCCGCTAGTATCAACAGATTCTACCGATGCGTTGGTCATAATTTCTATTCCGGATTTTTTCAATGATTTTTCCAAATGTTTGGAAACATCTTCATCTTCTACCGGTACTATATTTGGCATGAATTCTACAATGGTAACTTTGGTACCCATGGTATTGTAAAAGTCTGCAAACTCAACTCCTATTGCTCCGGAACCCACCACAATCATAGATTTTGGTTGTTCTGGAAGTGTAAGAGCTTGTCTATAACCAATTACTTTTTTCCCATCTTGTGGCAAGTTCGGCAATTCTCTAGATCTGGCTCCGGTTGCGATAATGATATTTTGTCCGGAATATTCCGTTGTTTTACCATCTTTATCAGTAACAGAAACTTTTTTTCCCGGTTGTATTTTTGCTGTACCAAGGATAACATCAATTTTATTTTTTTTCATTAAAAACTGAATTCCTCCACTCATTTTTTGAGCAACACCACGACTTCTTTGGATAACTTTGGAGAAATCGAAACCTGGGTTTTCTACTTTGTTCAGTCCATAATCTTCTGCGTGTTGTAGATAGTGAAATACATGAGCCGACTTCAATAATGCTTTTGTAGGAATACAACCCCAATTGAGACAGATTCCTCCTAGGTTTTCTTTTTCTATAATAGCTGTTTTGAAACCGAGTTGTGCAGCTCTGATAGCTGTTACATATCCACCGGGTCCACTTCCAATGACAATAATATCGTAGTTCATTATTTAGAATTTATTTTTGCGAAGATAAGGAAATTCTATTTATTAAAATGTTGTTCAATTTAAAGTATTTTTTTCTCTGTAATTTTTTTGGTTTTTA